>JAJYDH010000662.1 GCA_021777685.1 Planctomycetota bacterium
TGGCGGGGCCCCACCCGTTCCCATCCCGAACACGGCCGTTAAGCCCGCCAGGCCCATGATAGTGCCCAGTGCGCGAAAGTCGGTCATCGCCGGATCCTCAAAACCACCCCGCCCCCGGGATCAGCCATGATCCCGGGGGCGGCGGTGTTTCGAAAGTTTGGCAGATTTCAAGCACCGCCGGACGAGATTGCCCGCCGCCCCCGCGACCCGAATGGATCGCGGGGGCGGCGGTGTGTTGAAAGTCCCTGGTTCGCGAGCCCTCGGCAGTCGTGATCGGCTCGATCTCACCAATGGACCTTCGATCATGGAACGGGGGGAGCATTGCGTCCCTTCGGAACATAGATGAGCTTGATGTGGACGCCGGCCGGGACTTGTCCGTCAGGGGGTTCGGTCGTCGTCTGTGCGTACCCAAATGCCTCGTTGTCCGTGTTGTCCGCCTGGTTCTGCTGCTCCTCTGTGGTGATGGCGTTCAGCACGTTCGATTTCGTGGTGAAGATCTCGCCATCGATACCAGCTCGGAACCAGCCGTCGCTAGGTTGGTTCAGGTTGTAAATATATTTCGTGTATTGGCCCTGACCCGACGTCGCCCCTCCGCCGTTCGACCCACCGCCGTTGGACCCGCCGTTGCTGCCACCTGTCGAGCCGCCGGTCGAGCCGCCGCCGTTGCCGCCGCCTGTCGAGCCACCGTTGGACCCGCCGCTCCCCGTCCCGCCGCTGGTTCCGCCTCCTGCTCCTGTCGCCCCGCCGCCGTTGCCGCCTCCCGTTGCCCCGCCGCCTCCCATCCCGCCGCCGTTCGAATTACCCAGGTTTTCGGCTTCGGTCACGAGCGTGTTGACCCGGCCGCCCTGCGTTGATTCGATGCCCTGCTCGTTGTCCATGTCCTTGCGGACCCGGATCACGACCGGGTCGTAACCGGCCGAGACGCTGTCGTCGACTTGCGACTCCTCGGTGGTGATGTTGTTTTCTTCCTGGGCGGTCTTCTCGGGGTCATTTTCGGCGGCGTTGAAGTCGTTCTCGAGCGTCTTGTCCTCCTTGTCGAACTTGCTGTCGTCCGACTTCTCGAGTCCGTCGAGCTTCCTCTCATCGTTGTTCAGGGTGCTGTCGTCTTTCTTGACGATGGACGTGATGACCCCTTCCTCGTTCCGGATCGCCTTGAGTGTGCTCAGGTCGGTGATCTGACCCGGCTTGTAGAAATCGGCCTTATCCTGCAAGTACTGCTGGGCGGCCTGGGCCTGGGCGGCCTGGAGGTCGGCTTTGAGCGATTCGAGGGACTGGACGACGTCGATGTTGGCGTTCTCGACGGTCGTCTTCTCGGACTGGACCGCGTCGGTAGCGGACTGTCGCGAGAGCCCCACCTGTGTGATGGCGTTGTGGGCGAAGTCGAAGATGTTGGGCGTGGATGAGCCCGAGGTGCTCGTCGTCGAGCCGGCCAGGCTGTGGAGTGCGCCGAACGCGCTGAGGACCTGGCGCTGTTCCAGCAGGTCGACCGTCAACGCCGCGCGGCGGGCTGCCCGCCTTCGCTTCGAGCGGAGGTCGGTGGAAGGGCTCGACGGCTTCCGAAAGCGGAACTTCATGGGGTCAACTCCGGAGGGTGAGATCGATCCGCAATCATCCGCGATCTCCTCGGATCGATCGGATGCTTGCCGGAGCGATCCGGCAAACATAAAAAAATCGATTTATGTAAAGGAGGGGGTTTTGGGTTGAATTCGAGGTTTTGGTGAATTTGGTGATGGTCGCGAGAGACGAAGTTGCTCGCCGGATCGGACATCGCGACGCCCTTGGTATCGAAGTCTCTCGGGAGCGGATAGAATGCGGCTGGAGGAAGCCGCCATGCCGCTCCGCGACCACTTCCGACCGCCCCTGGACCTGACGGCCTCGTGGGAGGGCTTCCACGGGGGTTGGCCCATGGTCATCGTCCAGCAACTGCGAAAGCAGCTCCCGGCCGGGTATGTCGCCGAGCCGCGAGTCCATTCCGGGTCGCGGGTCGAGATCGACGTCGCGGCATTCGAGAAGGACGAGGCCCCGCCGTCGACCGGGATGGTCGGAGGGGGCGGGGGGGTGGCGACCGCCGTCTGGGCCCCGTCCCGGCCCTGCCTGGCCGTGGAGACGACCCTGCCCGATCACGACGAGTACGAGGTCAGGATCTACGACGCCCGGCGCGGGCGGCGCCTGGTCGCGGCCATCGAGATCGTCAGCCCGGCGAACAAGGATCGGCCGGAACATCGGAATGTGTTCGTCGCCAGGTGCGCGGCGCTGCTCCAGAAAGGGGTGGCGGTCAGCATCGTCGACCTGGTGACGCTCCGGCACTTCAACCTCTATGTCGAGCTCCTGGCGATGATCGGCCATTCCGACCCGACGCTGGGCGATCCGCCCCCGGGCCTCTACGCCGCCTCTTGTCGCTGGACCCGGAGGGAGGATCGGACGCTGCTCGAAGCGTGGTCGCACGTCCTGACCTTGGGAGGACCGCTGCCGACGCTGCCTCTCTGGTTGGGCGCGGACCTCGTGGTCCCCCTCGACCTGGAACGGAGCTACGAGCAAGCTTGCAACGACCTCTGGATCGCCTGAGTCGCAGGCTCGCGAGACGGGGACGGCGGGAATCGGCCGACGAGACGGGCGGGAGTCGCCACGGGCTCGCGGAATGGATAAGATGATAGGGGGAGTTCCCGCCCGACCGGCGATCCTTGCGACGAAAGATAGCGATGGTTCGATGAGTGATCCGGTGCGATCGTTGCTCGAAGTCTCTCCCCAGGAACTCGGGGCCTGGATGGCGGGGCGGGGCCACAGGCCCTACCATGCCCGCCAGGTCTATCGCTGGATCTTCGAGCGACGGGCCGAGGGGTTCGCGGGGATGTCCGACGTCCCCAAACGGCTCCGGGACGAGCTGGAGGAGCACTGGTCGGTCTTCTCGACGGTCGAATCGACGCATCATGTCGCCCCGGACGGCACGGATAAGCTACTCTTGGAGTGCCGGGACGGCCGGCGGGTCGAGTGCGTCTTGATGGCCGAGCAGGACCGGCGGACCGTCTGCATCAGCACCCAGGTGGGCTGCGGGATGGGCTGCGTCTTCTGCGCCAGCGGCCTCAAGGGGGTCGAGCGGAACCTCACCAAGGGGGAGATCGTCG
>JAJYDH010000097.1 GCA_021777685.1 Planctomycetota bacterium
TCGCGGTTGGCGACGATGTAGTCGAACAGCCCCTCCGCCGCCGTCCGGAACAGGTCGTCCCGGTCGCCCGCCCTGATCCGGAGGCCGACGTCGGCCGTGTGGTCGAATACCTCGATCGTCCCCATGCTTGTCCCCTTCCGACCGGTGGTCGTCTCCGGCGGGCCTCGCCGGACTCAACCCTCAGCCTTTTGCATGCATTAAAGTGCGCGCGATTGGTTGTGCTTCGGGGTCTTCTCGGTGGCGACATGTTTAGTCTTTCGGTCGTAACCGTTCAGTCCTATTCTGGCATGAAATTTGGGTGCTAGGAGTCAGTAGAAATGAAAAATTTGGATATTTAATCATAAATTTTAAATAGAAAATCTCAGGTTTAAATTGATTTATTAATTTAGAATAATATCTCATTTAAATCAATCAAAAATGTCGTGCAAAAATATGGCTGAACGATTATATTTATCCTTCGCCCCGCTCTGTTTCTTGGGCCTTCCTCCAGGCCGGGGCGATGTCCACCGCAGCGGCCGTCGGCGTCGCGGAGATCGCCGTATCGCAGGAGCCGGCCGCCGAGAAGGCCCCGCCGGCGGTCCCCCGCCGGATTCTGAGCAAGACCGGCGTTGAGATCACGATGCTCGACCAGAGGGCCATCCGGGGCCCGAGCCTGGACAATGTCCTGCGGTTCTCCGATTCGCAGGGGGTCCGCGCTTTCGACACCGCCAAGGCCTACGGCTCCGAGCCCAACTTCAAGAAGTGGTTCGCTCAGATGCCCGAGGTCCGCAAGGAGGTCTTCCTCGTCACCAAGGACGAGCTGAAATCCGCCTCGCAGATGGTCGCCAGCGTCGACGAGCGGCTGGCGGCCTGCGGGACCGACCACATCGACCTCTTCTTCATCCACGGGCTCGGCGATCACCATACCGTCGACGAGGCCGTCAACCTGCTCAAGGGCAAGGAGTTCAGGGAGGCGGCCGACGCGATCCGCAAGTCGGGCAAGGCCCGGTTCGTCGGGTTCTCGACCCACCACAAGGACCGGGGCACGATCATCCGGGCGGCGGCCGAGGCCGGCGTCGTCGACGCCATCATGCTCCAGTACACCCCCTGGCTCGACAAGGAATCGACCCTCAACAAGGCCCTCGACGCGGCCCACGCCCGGGGGATCGGCCTGATCTCGATGAAGCAGATCGCCGGCCGGATGTTCCGCGACCCCGCTCGGGGCGACATCCTCGAAGAGGTCAAGCGGAAGTTCCCGACCCTCGCCGAGAAGAAGCTCTCGCCGTTCCAGGGGCTCCTGCACGCGATCTGGACCGACGAGCGGATCAGCTCGGTCTGCATGTCGATGCGGAACACCGAACAGATCCGCGAGAACGTCGAGGCCGCCCGCCGCTACGAGCCCCTGAAGGCGGCGGAGATCGACCAGCTTCGCGACGCCGTCCTCGCCCAGGGGCCCACGCTCTGCGCCGACTGCGACGGCCGCTGCTCCGTCGCCGGTGGGACCGGGGCCGAGCTGGGCAACCTGACCCGGTTCCTGACCTATCACGAGCACCTCGGCGACCGCGCCGAGGCCCGCCGCCGGTACGCCGCCGGTACGCCGCGCTGCCGGCGAAGGCCCGCGACTGGTCGGGCGCAGATCTCGCCGCCGCCCGCGCCGCCTGCCCCAACGGGCTCGACTTCGCCCGGCTCCTGCCCGAGGCCGACCGGCTCCTCGGCTGAGGATCGGGATCTGAGAGGCGCCCCGGATCGATCGCGGGGCGCCCTCCGTCAGGTCGATCTCACCTGACCCGGACCAGCTTCATGATCCGGCCCGAGACGTTCCAGTCCTGGACGTAGAGGTTGCCGTCCTTGTCCCAGGACGAGCCGTGGGTCCCGCTGAAGATCCCCTCGACCCATTTGTCCTGCGGGACGTTGTAGTTCCGCCCCTGCGCGGGGTCCGGGTTGTTGCCGAGGACGGCGATGATGGTGTTGTTCTTGTCGAGGATCACCAGCCGCCCGTGGAGGTCGGGCACCGAGACGAAATCCCCCTGGACCGAGGCCGAGGTCGGCATCCCCAGGCCGGTCACGACCTCGGCGATGAAGTTCCCGTCGAGGTCGTAGTGGAGGAGCCGGCCCTTGGGCTCGTGGTTCCGGTCGCAGATCAGCAGCCGGGGGGGATTGTACCGGGTGTCGAGGGTCATCCCGTGGGCGGTGTTGAACTCCTTCAGGCCGTTCCCCTTGGTCCCGAAGTGCATCAGGTACTTGCCCGACTTGTCGAACTTGAAGATGTGGTTGCTCGCGTAGCCGTCCGAGAGGAAGATGTCGCCGTCGGGGGCGACGGTGATCGCCGTCGGGCTGAACTTCTTCAGCTTCAGGCCGGATTCCTCGGGGAACGGCAGCTTCAGGGCGATCTCGCCGGTCTGGGCGTTGAACTTGATCCCCTCGGCGTTGTTGTTCCGGGCCCCGTAGATGAACTCGCCGCCCGGCTCGTCGCGGATTTTGAGGTCGTGGCAGTCGGAGTACTTGTCGCCCAGGAAGCTGCGGACCACCTTGCCCTCGGGGGAGAAGACGAAGACCCCGGCGTGGGCGCTGGTGTAGATGTTGCCCTCCTTGTCGACGGCCACGCCGCCGTGGCACGGGCCGATCGCCGACTTCCCGTCCGGCTTGAGGCCCCAGCCCGGGACGGTGTCGAACGTCATCGCCCCGTCGCCCATCCGCACGGGTTGAGGGCTGTCCGCCGCGAGGGCCGGCGCGGCGAGGCCGAGGATGAGGGCGAGGGCCACGAGGCTCGGACGGTCCTTCACGGTTCAGACTCCCACGGGTGACGTTGTCGGAATGGTCTTCGCCGAACTCCCTCGGGCGAGCCGGGGACGTTCGACCGCACACCGAGAGGATATCGGCGGGGAGGGCCGAGAAACAGCCTCTACCGGCGATGGCGGGACGATCGGGCCGCCGACCGGCGCGGCGTCGGGGCCCTCGGCATGGCCGATCGGCCTTCGAGGCGTTACGATCGGGCCCGGGCCGGCCCGAGAACCCCGAGCGGGCGGCCCGAAGATCTGACAAGACCCGGGACGTGACCATGTGGCCGATCAGCCGACGCAACCTCCTGGGACAGATCGGCGGCCTGGCGGTCGCGGTGCCCGTCGCCGAGGAGCCCCCGCCGCCCCGCCGGAAGGTGGTCGTCACCGGCGGCCATCCCGGCGACCCCGAATACGGCTGCGGCGGGACCATCGCCCGCCTCGCCGACCGGGGGCACGACGTCGTCCTCCTCTATCTGAACGAGGGCGTGCCGCGAGGGAGGCCGCGGGACGGGGTCCGCGTCGCCGAGGCCCGCGAGGCGTGCGAGATCCTCAAGGCCCGGCCCGCCTTCGCGGGGCAGGTCGACGGCGATTCGGTGGTCGACTCGCCCCATTGCGAGTCGTTCCGGAAGATCCTGGATCGGGAACGCCCCGACCTGGTGTTCACCCACTGGCCGATCGACAACCACGCCGACCACCGGGCGATGTCGATGCTCGTCTACGACGCCTGGCTGTGGACGAAGCGGAGGTTCGCCCTCGTCTACTACGAGGTCTCCAACGGCGAGGACACGGTCCAGTTCTCGCCCACCGATCACGTCGACATCACGGACACCGAGCCGACGAAGCGACGGGCCTGTTTCGCCCACGCCAGCCAGTCGCCCGACCGGTTCTACGAGCTGCAACGCCACGTCACCCGGATGCGAGGGATCGAGATCGGCGTCCGCCAGGCCGAGGGCTTCATCCGCCATGTCCAGGGCCCGAGGCCGGATTGGCCGTGAGTCGTCCCTTGCCGACACCCCTCGCCCGAACCTCCCGAGACCGACCATGTCGCTCTTCCCCGACCTCGACGACGACCCGCCGCCCCAGGCCGCCCGGCTGGCCCCCAGGCTCCGAGCCCTGGCGGGCCGGGGGATCTACTTCGGCACGTCGAGCTGGAAGTACGAGGGCTGGATCGGCTCGATCTACGATGAGGCCCGCTATCGGACGCGGGGCAAGCTCTCGAAGAAGAAGTTCGAGGAGACCTGCCTGGAGGAGTACGCCTCGACCTTCCCGACCGTCTGCGGCGACTTTGCGTTCTACCAGTTCCCGAGCGAGCGGTACTGGGCGACGCTCTTCGGCTCGACGCCCGAGCCTTTCACGTTCGGCCTCAAGGTGCCGGAGGACATCACCGTGGCGACCTGGCCGGGGCACGCCCGGTATGGCGGCCGGGCCGGCGAGAAGAACGGGCACTTCCTCGACGCCGCCACGTTCGACCGCCATTTCGCCCGCCCCTTGCGCCCGTACCGGGGCCGGCTCGGCCCGTTGATCTTCGAGTTCGGCACCTTCAACAAGTCGACCTTCCCGACGCCCGGCGACTTCCACGCCGCGCTCGACCCTTTCCTCAAGGCCCTGCCCGAGGGGTTCCGCTACGCCGTGGAGATCCGCGACCCGGAGTATCTGACCCCGGATCATCTCGACCTCCTCGGCGCCCGGAACGTCGCCCACGTCTTCAACGCCTGGACGAGGATGCCCGGCCTGGAGGATCAGGCCCGGTTGCCGGACGCCTACTCGGCCGACTTCACGGTCGTCCGGGCGCTCCTCAAGAAGGGCCGGGCTTATGAGCAGGCGGTCAAGTCCTTCGAGCCCTACCGGGCGATCCGGGAGCCGGACGAGGATGCCCGAGAGGGGATGCGCCGGATCGTGGCGAGGGCCCTGGAGCGGAAGATTCCGGCGTTCCTGTTCGTGAACAACCGGCTGGAAGGCAACGCCCCCTCGACGATCGAGGCCGTGGTCGACGGGATGACGGCCTGACGGAGCCTCACCCCGTCGGCCAATCGGCCGGGTCGGCCAGGAGCGCCCGGATCGCCTCCGGGTCCACCGGCTTGACGAGATGGTGGTCGAAGCCGGCCTCCTTCGCCTTCAGGCGGTCGGACTCCTGGCCCCAGCCCGTCAGCGCCACCAGCAGCACGCCCCCGGCATGAGGAGCGGCCCTGAGCCTTCTGGCGACCTCATAGCCGTCCATCCCCGGCATGCCGATGTCCAGCAGGACGAGGTCGGGCCGGAATTCCCCGGCGATGTCGATCGCCTCGGGGCCGTCGTGCGCCTCGCGGACCTCCTGCTTGTAGACCCGCCGGAGGACCCTGGCCAGGCTGCTCGCGACGTCCGCGTTGTCGTCGACGACGAGGACGCGCCTCCGGGGCAAATCCGGGCGGTCGGCCGTCCGGTCGTCCGTCCGGTCGTCCGGCCGGTTGGCGGACGGGCCGGCGTGGGGCTCGATCGCGGGCAACCTGACCTCGAACTCGCTGCCGGAACCGAGGCCCTCGCTCCTGGCCCTGATCGTCCCGCCGTGGAGCTCGACCAGGCTCTTGACCAGGCCCAGGCCGATCCCCAATCCGCCCTGGGCGCGGGTCGAGCGGCCGTCGACCTGGGCGAACATCTCGAAGACCCGGGGGATCATCCCGGGCGCGATGCCGATGCCCGAGTCGGCGACCCGGATCACGGCCTCGTTTCCCTCGCGTCGGGCCGAGACGACGATCCGGCCGCCGGGCTCGGTATATTTGATGGCGTTGGTCAGCAGGTTGTCGAGCACCTGCTCGATCCGGGTCGGGTCGGCGTCCAGGAAGGCCGGCGCGGCCGGGGGCTCGACGATCAGCGAGTGGCCCCGGTCGTCCAGGGCCGTCCGGACCGCCTCGACCGCGTGGGCGAGGACCGCCTCCAGGGAGACGACGCCCCGCTTGAGCTGGAGCTTCCCCTTGGAGATCCGGGCCACGTCCATCAGGTCGTCCACGAGCAGGGACAGGTGGACCACCTGACGCTCGGCCATCGCCCGGACGGCCTCGCGATCCGCCTCGTCGGCGTCGGGGTGCCGCATCAGGTGCAGTGCGTTGCGGATCGGGGCCAGGGGGTTCCGAAGCTCGTGGGCCAGGGTCGCGAGGAACTCGTCCTTGCGGCGATCGGCCTCGCGGAGCGCCTCGTAGAGCCGGGCATTCTCGACGGCGATCGCCGCGCGATGCGCCAGGTCCTCGCCGAGGCCCAGGTCGGCCGCCCCGTACCGCCGTCCCGACTCGGCGGCGATGAAGGCGATCGCCCCCATCGGGCCCTCCCGCCCGATCAGGGGGACGCAGAGGAACGACCTCAGGCCCAATTCCCGGAGGATGCGCAGGTGCTCCTCATCCTTCGCCCCGGCCGACAGCATCGCATCGGTGATCTCGGGGACGAGCACCGCCTCGCCCGTGCGGATCACCTCGAAGACTCCCCGGGGGGTGTCTGGGTGGGTCGGGTAGCGTCGATGGAGGTCGTGGCCGAGATCGACCTTCGCCGGGTCGGCGTGGGCGACCGCCACCCGCCGGAGCGAGCCGTCGTCGGCGAGCATGTCCACGGCGCACCAGTCGGCGAAGTGCGGCACGGCCAGGCTCGCCACCCGCTCCAGGGCCCCCGCCTCGTCGGCGATCGAGGAGAGCGCGATGCCCGCCTCGGCCAGGAAGCGGGCGTCGTGCTCGGCCCGCCGCCGGTCGTCGATGTCGGTGGCCGTCCCGAGCAGCCTCACGACGTTCCCGGCCGGGTCGAGGACCACCACCCCCCGGCCGAGATGCCAGCGGTAGAACCCGTTCCGGTCCCGGAGCCGGTACTCGGCCTCGAATGGGCCCGCCAGCTCATGAGTGGCCGCCACCCGCTCGACCAGCCTCGCGGCGTCGTCGGGGTGGACGGCCGCTCGCCAGCCCTCGGGGGCGTAGGACCGCTCGGGGGTCAGCCCGGTGAACTCGAACCAGCGGTCGTTGTAGAACTCGACCGTCCTGTCGGGCCGGGAGATCCAGACGATCTGCGGGATCGCCCCGGCCAGGTGCCGGAACCGCTCCTCGCTCTCCCTCAGGGCCGACTCGGCGTTCATCCGGTCGGTGACGTCGATGGCCATGCCGCCCACCCAGGAGGCCCGACCGGCCGAGTCCGGGATGGGAAACTTGCTGACGAGCGAGTGATGGACGACCCCGTCCTCCTGGACCAGCGTCTCGATCACCTGGACCCCCGCGCCCCCGTCGATCGCCCGGCGATCGTTCTGGACGAACAGGGCGGCCGTCTCGGGCGGGAAGACCTCCCCGTCGGTCTTGCCATAGAGGTCCGACCGAGGCGTCTGGAAGGCCCGCTCGGCGGCGTCATTCGCGTAGAGATAGCGCCCCTCGGAGTCCTTGATCCAGGCCAGGCCGGGCAGGTGCTGCATGAACCGGGCGAACCTCTCCTCTCCGGCCCGCAGGGCCTCCTCGGCCCGCCTGCTGTCGTCGACGTCGGTGGCCGTCCCGGCCCGCCGGGAGACCCGGCCCTCCTCGTCCTTCACCGGGGCCGAGCGGATCAGGTGCCAGCGGTACGTCCCGTCCCGGCGGAGGAGCCGGACCTCGCACTCGAAGACCTCGCCCCGGCCGAGCCCACGTTCCCGCTCGGCGAGGAAACGGCCGAGGTCATCCGGGTGGATGACCTCCCGCCAGCCGACTCCCAGGCTGGCCTCGGGCGCCAATCCGGTGTACTCGTACCAGCGGCTGTTGAAATAATCCACCGTCCCGTCGTCCCCGGCCGTCCAGACGATCTGCGGCATGACCCCGGTCAGTTGGCGGAACCACCCCTCGCTGTCCCGGACCTGCTCCAGGCACTGGCCGATCAGGTCGACCGCCCCACCGCCAGGCGACAACGGCTTGGCCTGGCCTTCACCGCCACGCGGGGTCTCATCGTCCCCGAGATCGGGCCCGGTCGCTCGATCGTCCGGTTCTCCGATCGGGTCGAGGTCGACGGAGTCGTGTCTCGCCCGGCCGGCTGGCATGAATTCGGGGTCGTCCTGGGACATCGCCGTGGCCTCATCGCCCGCACCGTCCCTCTCCAGGCCGCCGGAGTGGTAAGTCACCCACCTCGCCCTGGGGCCCGGAGCCGGCATCCAATGATCGAATGTCACTAATTTAACCGGACGAGGGTCTCCCTGTCTTCATCAACTCTTGCACCCTGTCGGATCGATCGGATCGACCCGGCACGGGCCGATAACCCCACCTTGCCGGGGCGGCGGATCGCCCGGAAGTTGGCCACGACCACAGTCCGATAGCTGGGGACGTTGATGTGGGTCATCGTGTGCTTCGCGTTCCTCTTCGGCGTCGGGACCTGGACCGCCCGGCTGGGCGGGGCGTCCAGGCAGTATCACCAGAAGAATTCCAACTCCCGGACCCTGGCCGAGGTCTTCGGCGAGCAGGCCTGGAAGTCGGAATCGGATGTCAAGTTGAGGCGGCGGAACCTCGAAGAATTCCGCGAGGGGAAGGTCCCCGACGGCCTGCTGCCGGCCCAGAAGGATTTCCTCCGAGACCTCGACCAGGACCCGAAGGCGACCCCCGAATATCGGAAATACCGGCGAAAGCTGATCGAGGACGGCGAGAAACTCCAGCTCGCCCCGCAGGAGGGCAACGCCGTCCTCTTCCGGAAGTTCGCCGAGCATCACGGGAAGCTCGCCCGGAAGTACGACCGGGCCCGGTGGCACCCCTGGCTCCCGGTCGAGCCCGACCCGCCGGTGCCCTGACTGAGGCCGACGATCCTCCCTTCGCCCGGCCCTGGACGTTTTTCTCGTCGCCGAGACGATTTATGGATATCCGGTGGAAATACGAGATCTGAAATTTGAAATTAAAATTATATATTATTTTTATATTGAAAGCATTCTGGTGGTAATTATCGTCGTCATTTTTTATGTGAAAAGCGCCTTCGACCGGCGAAAAAGCCCCACCGGAGGCATTGAGCCTGCCGGTGGGGCCGGGGCGGCCGACATCCTGGCGATCGTCCCCAATCTCGATGTCGGACTCGGCCCATCGTACACGCTTGACGTCATGGACCTGTGAGCCGGGCTCACATAAAATGGAGGAGAAGGCGGGATCGATTACAATTGAGGCGGCGGATCGGCCGTCGGAGGGGACGCCGGGCCATGCGGGACGAGGTCGGGAGCAACGGGCATGCCCTCCGCATCGAGGCGGGCCGCCCCTCCGTCGACGAGGCGTATGAGCGGGTGGTCGGGGAGTTCCTGGCGAAGACCCCGCTTGACCGCGACGAGACCTTCGCCGCCCTGGTGGCCAAGCGGTTCCGCGAAGGCCCGGCGCGGGTCTGCTCGAAGGCGATCGGCGACTGGATCGAGCGCCGGCTGGTCGAGCTGGGCTGGACCCAGCAGGAGCTGGCCGACCGGGTGGGGGTGGACCGGTCGGCGGTGGCCCGGTGGACGGCGGGCGGGACGCTCTCGCTCGGCCACCTGGTCCTGGTCCTGATCGAGTTCCGGGGCGAGTTCGCCGACCTCCCCTGGCCCGCCCGCCGGGAGCTGGCGCTGGAGGCGTACATGGCCACGCTGGCGTTCGTCCGGTCGAGGCTGGAGCCCGAAGGCCCGGCGCGGACGCTCGACCGCGAGCAGTTCTGGTGCCTCTATCACCTGTTCGCCGAGCCCGACTGGGAGCGAGCGGTCCGGTCGAAGGACCGGGCCCGGATCAAGGCCGAGGCCGCGCGGATCGCGACCCGGGCGGGCGCCAGCCTCGGCCACGCGCCCAGGCAGGTCGAAGGCGCCGAAGCCCTCCGTCGACTGGTCGAGGAGTGGGCGGCGGCCTGGGTGGTCTGCCTCAAGCTCCTCCCGAACGATTGGGCCATCCGATGAGCACCAAGCTGGAAACCCTGGTCGGCTACCTCTCCGGCCGGGCGGACGACCCGAAGCTCCTCGACGAGCTGGCCGACCCTTCGAGCGAGGCCAGCCGCTTCCTGGAGTCGACCCGCGAGCGTTCTCGGGCCCTGATCGGCGGCCCGACGGGCGATGAAAGGGTCGGTCGCCCGAGAGGGCGAGTCGCGCGGGCCCTGGCGATCGTTGCCCTGATCGCGGCGGGCCTGACCGCGCTCGGATTCGCGATCCGGCTCGCCGACGGCCGGCTCCGTCGCGTCGAAACGGCACTCGCCAGGTCTGAATCGGAGTCTCGGGAGAAGGACCGCCGGCTCGAAGCCGCCCTCGCCCGGCTCGCCGAGTCGACGCCCTCCCTCGACCCGATCGCCGGCGCGCTCGGGCGGGTCGAGGCCGGCTTCGGCCGGTTGGAGAGGCGGATCGACGCCCTCGACCGCAAGCCCGAGCCCCCCCCTGCCCCGAAGGCCGACCCGACCGCCGAGCATGTCCGCGACGACCTGGCCGCCCTCCGGCATGAAATGTCGGCCGCCGAGAAGGCGAACGCCCGGCAGTTCGAGGAGCTTCGGGCGTCGGTCCAGGAAGTGGCCCGCCTCCTTCGGCTCCTGCGCAGCCAGTCGCAGCCGCCCGAGCCCGCCCCCCCGTTCCCGAACACCCGCCCTTCGGGCGCGGACCCTCGCCGGGGGCCGTGAGTCGTCCGCGAATCTCCGGTCAATCGGCGGTGTCCAGCGTCGGCTCCGCCGGCCGGACCACGAGCCGATCGAGGGCGTAGAGCAGGTCCTCGCGGTCGGAATAGGGGCCCGGCGAATAGGACCTCGACCGGAGGCCGAGCTGGGTCAATTCGGAGACGTGCCAGTCCTGGCGGTTGGTCAGGTCCCAGAACTCGACGACCTTGGCGATGTTGAAGTCGGGCCGGGCGAGTTCTTCGGGGCGGACGTGGAAGTCGCAGATGATCTCGGTCCGGTCGCGGGCGAGCGGGCGGAGGAGGTGGGTGATCATGTAATCGGGGTGGAGGCTCAGCATCAAATTCGGCAAAAGGACGTAGAAATAGACGTGCCTGCGGTCGGCCTCGGCCAGGGCGGGGAGGGTCGCCAGGCCGGATTTCCCGCCCATCGCCAGGGTCTCGACGCCGTCGCGGAGTTCCATCCGGCCGCCGAGGTAGGTCGAGGTCGCCGGCTCGTTCTCGCCGCTCAGGTAGTGCGAAAGCTCCTGGAGGGCCGGGTGGATCAGGGGGCAGTGGAGGCACTCGGAGAAGTTCTGGAGGATCAGCTTCCAGTTCGCCGCGACGTCGTAGACGATCCGATGAGCCCTCCGAAGCTCGCCCATGCCCCAGGGCCGGAACTTCGCCGGCAGGTCGCCGAGCTGGGCTCCGAGCGGGGTCGGATCGTGGCCGAGGTGGACGAACAGGTGCCCGTCCCACCGGGCCAGGGCGACCGGCCTGAGCGAGTAATCGGCCTTACGGAAGCGGGGCCCTTCGTCCATGTGGGGGGCGCCGACGAGTCGCCCCTGGAGGTCGTAAGTCCAGGCGTGATAAGGGCACTGGATGCGCCGGCCGGGCTGGCATTCGGGCTCGTTCAGGAGTCTGGTACCGCGATGCCGGCAGACGTTGTAGAAGGCGCGGATCTCGTCGTCCTCGCCCCGAACGAGGATCAGGCTCTCGTCGGCGACCTCGCGGACGATCGCTTCGCCGGGGCGGGCGAGCTCGTCCTCGCGGCCGACGCAGGCCCACATCCGGGCGAAGAACCGCTCGCGTTCTTCGACAAAATGGTCGGCGTCGATGTAATAGCGGGCCGGGAGGGTCCGGGCGTCGAGGGGCAGCTCGTCCCTGGGCGTCGCGTCCATCGGGCGGCCTCCGGTTCAGCCTGCTCCCGCCTTCTCGCCGTCGATCCCGATCGCCTCCACCGGGCATTCTTCCATCGCCGCGAGGCAGGATGTCTCCTCATCGGGCGTGGTCGGCTGCTTGAGGACGTAGCTGTACCCCTCGTCGTCGAGCCGGACGAAGTTGCCCGGCGCGGTCTCGCGGCAGAGGTCGCAGTCGATGCAGGTCACGTCGACGTAGAACCGGCCGGGGACGTTCTCGGGGACTCTCTGGTCGATATCGGCCATTTTACTCGGAGTTTCTCGGCGTTTCGAGGCCCGGGGCCGGCCTGCCGCTAGCCCAGACCCGCGACGAAGTCCGCATGTTCGCGCGTGGCGAGCCCCCGGTCGAGGGTCGCCAGGAGCGAGGGCCCATCGTCGGCGAACAGGGCGACGGGATCGAGCCAGAGGCCGGGGAAGCTTTGAGAACGATAGATCCCGTCGGGGCCCGGGCCGACCCTCACGAGCCGATCCCCCTGGCGGGCATGCCAGAAGACCTCGTCGGGATTGATGGCGAAGACGACGTATTCCAGGGCCCCGGCCCGCTCATACTCGGCGAGCTTGGCGCCGAGGTCGATCGACCTGGATGAGTCGGCGACCTCGACGATCAGCTCGGGGCACCCGCCGACATACTTGCCGACGTCGCGACTCCGGCCGCCCTTGGCGGGCACGATCCTCAGCCAGCAATCGGGCTGGAACTCGTTGTCATCGTCGAGGATCGTCGTGGTGTTGTGCGAGACCTGCGTGCCAGGGGTCCGGAACTTGTAATAATTGAGCCACGTCACCGCGTTCGCGTCCACGATCCCGTGCGGGTTCCCCGAAGGGCTGGGCATGACGACGACCCCTCCGATCAGCTCGGCCCTCGTCCCGGGCGGCATGGCGTGATATCGGGCGTGGAATTCCGGCTGTCGGAGACGTTGCCCGGCCCAGAGGGGCGGGGCGGAGGTGCGTTCGGCCGTGCTCATCGCTGTCCCTCCGCCCGGATGGTCGCGCACTCCCGCTCTGGCCCTGGCACGAGACGGATTTTTAATGATTTGCTGGCCTGACCGAGATTTCCAGCGGCTCGATCGACTCGATGAGCATCAGGGAGAGCTTGATCCAGGTCCCCTCGGCGTCGGGGACGTCGGCGAGCGGGTCGAAGATGGTCAGGGTGGACCGTCCCACCTGGACGACCTCGGGATGCCTGACCTCGAAATCCCGGCCGCTCGCGGTGTGGATGCGAAACGGCCGAAATGGCTCGGCCGCGATGTGGCCGAGCACTTCCCGGGGGGTCATCATGGGACGGTCCCACTTGATGTCTCAGACGCTCTTGGAGTCGATCCAGCTCATCAGGCCGCGGAGCCGCTTGCCGACCTGCTCGACGGGGTGCTCGCGCTCGCGGCGCTTGGTGGCCTTGAAGCCGGGCTGGCCAGCCTTGTTCTCGAGGATCCACTCGCGGGCGAACTGGCCGGTCTGGATCTCGGAGAGGATCTTCTTCATCTCGGCCCGGGTCTGCTCGTTGACGATCCGGGGCCCTCGGGTGTAGTCGCCGTACTCGGCGGTGTTCGAGATGCTGTACCGCATGTAGTTCAGGCCGCCCTGATACATCAGGTCGACGATCAGCTTCAACTCGTGGAGGCACTCGAAGTAGGCGCTCTCGGGCTGATATCCGGCCTCGACGAGGGTCTCGAAGCCCATCTTGACCAGGGCGCTGACGCCGCCGCACAGGACGACCTGCTCGCCGAAGAGGTCGGTCTCGGTCTCCTCGGCGAACGTCGTCTGGAGGACGCCGCCCCGGGTCCCGCCGATCCCCTTGGCGTAGGCCAGGGCGAGGGCCTTGCCCTGGGGCGAGCAGTCGTCGGCGGTGGCGATCAGGCAGGGGACGCCGCCGCCCTTGACGTACTCGGAGCGGACCAGGTGGCCGGGCCCCTTGGGGGCGACCAGGGCGCTGTCGACGCCGGCGGGCGGGATGACCTGGCCGAAGTGGATGTTGAACCCGTGCGAGCAGAGCAGGAGGTCGCCGGGGCGGAGGTGGGGCTTGATGTCGCGGGCGTAGACTTCGCCCTGGACCTCATCGGGCAGGAGGATGTTGATCAGGTCGGCCGCCTCGGCCGCCTCGGCCGCCGAGACCGGCTTGAAGCCGTCCTTGATCGCCAGGTCGTGGTTCGCCGAGCCCGGCCGCTGGCCGACGACGACGTCGCAGCCCGAGTCGCGGAGGTTCTGCGCCTGGGCGTGGCCCTGGCTCCCATAGCCGATGATGGCGATCGTCTTGCCCTTGAGCAGGCCCAGGTCGGCGTCCTGGTCGTAATACATCGTGGCCGGCATCGTTGCGAGTCTCTCGGGAAAAGGGGATTCGGTCGAGGGTTCGGGTCGGGTCAGAGCCGCGAGGGGATCGGGTTCTCGAAGTCCATGTTCGCGATCGACTTCTTGGTCTCTTCGGGGGTCAGCAGGAGGAGGACGGTGATCTGAGTCTGTGTGTCTTCCGGCAATTCCGAGAGGATTTTCCAGATCTGATCATGTCGTAAAGCTTTGTCCAGGCCACGGAAATCGGGATCGATGATCCGGATGCGAATGGACCCCGAATTTTGACGGTAGGAGGCGATTTCCGCCCGAGGATGCGATTGTCTGTACGGTACGAGTACGTCCAGGATCGCGATCACGTCCGGGTCGTCGCTGATGAGCTGTTCCATTCACAGCCTCCCTTCGATCCGGCCGAGTATCAGGTCGGTCGAGTCCAGGAACTGGCGAGCCTCGCGGAAGGTTCGATCGCCCGGGATGTAACGCAGGCCGACGAACCAGACGTCATGGACATAGGTCAAGGCCCTGGTGATCGCCGGCGGAGGGCGAGGCCCGCCACGCTCGACGTAAACCTCTCGCAGGCGGTTGATCTCATGCCAGCCACTCCCCCGGAACGACTCGGCTGTCGCCTGCCAGCGGGCCTTCGACCCGGTCGCGAGGATCAGGGCCTTGAGGCCGCATTCGACCGAATAGCCCGCGAGGTAGATCGTCGCGGCATATCGCTCGCCGTCGAACAAAAATCGGGCCTCGTCGAGCCGTTGGAGGGCAACCCTGATGAACGATCTCGGTTCCTCGGGAAACCAGGCTGATTCGCGGGAGAAACGCTTGGCCATGTGACGGGAATCCTGACCGGCGGCCTTCGGCGTCCCGTACGCTCACAAGCTCGAATGCCCGATGACCGCCGGGGCGTCGACCATCTCGGGCTCTTCGGGAGCCTCCTCGGCGTGCTCGAAGAGCCCTCGGACCATCGCGATCCGGCCGGTCCGGGCCAGCTCGCGGATGCCGTAGGGCCGGACGGCCTCGATGAACGCCTCGATCTTCTTCTCCTGGCCGGAGATCTCGACCATCATCTGGTCGGAGCCGACGTCGACGATTCGCCCTCGGAAGATCTGCACGAGCCCCTGGAGTTCCAGCCGCTGCGCGGGGGGGGGCGTCGATCTTGATGAGCATCAGGTCGCGCTCGACGAAGTCGGCCCGCGAGATGTCGTCCACCTTGACG
>JAJYDH010000663.1 GCA_021777685.1 Planctomycetota bacterium
CGAGATGGTGGCGATGGTGCCGGTCCAGAGGCAGTCGACCGGGGGCTCGCAGATGATCGACAGCTTCATCGAGCGCGACCTGGCGGCCGACTTCAAGCTCGACGTGGAGCGCGGACCGAACCCCCACTTCCTCATGACCCCGGGGTCGCTGGGTGCCTATGGAGACGGCTGCGCGCCCCTGTTCGTCTTCGAGACGACCACGAAGAAGGTGGGCGTCTACAAGCTCCAGATCCAGCAGATCGGGCTCAAGTCGTCCTCGAAGCTCGACCTTCTGGAGATGAAGACATACGCGGCGCTGCCGGCGCTGCCCGAGGCCGCCTGCTGAGGGCGTTGGGCGATTTCGTAACGGCCGTCCCGGCTCACTGGGTCGGGGCGAGGCCCGCGGCGGCCCCCGCGGTGCCTCCGGGGATTCCCGGTCCAGGCGCGCCGGGCATCCCCGGCGCGCCGGGCATGCCGGGTGCCGCGCCCCCGGGGGTGGCCGGCGTCGCGCCGGGCTCGGGCGTCTCTTCGAGGATCGCCTCGGTCCCGTAAGGCCGGTTGGCCTGGTGGACCAGGAGCCATTCGGCCTTGGGGTCGAACAGCATCGGCTTGCTCGGGAATTCCTTGTCCGCGTCCCCCGCCCCGTTCCGGGCGAAGGTGTAGCCGCTGGTGTACTGGAAGAAGGCCAGGAAGTCCTTGTCGAACCGCTCCTTGTACATCGGCTCGTACTTGTAATCCATCACGCCGAGCATCTTCTTCTGGACCGGAGACGCCTGGAAGCCCAGGAGCATCATCCCCATCGTGATCGACGCGGCGCCCGCCGCGAAGACGAGGGCGCCCGGGGCGTAGACGATCTTGGGGAACCGGACCAGGGACGGCGCGACGCTCTCCGTCGCCAGGCGGAGCAGGAGCATCGAGACAACGAAGAGCAGCATCATGCTGATCGAGTCGGCGAAATTGGCCGCGAACGAGGCGTTGTCGACGATCAACTGCGCCAGCGGCTCGTAGAAGTTGAACGAGATCAGGGCGGCGAACAGGGCGTTGAAGAACATCAACGCCGCCCCCCAGAGGCCCTCGCTATACAGGGCATACGTCATCCCGGCGACCAGACCGAGGATGACGAGGTCGAACACGGCGTTCATGGACATTCTCCACCGTTTGTCGGTCGGCCGACCGGGGCCCGGTCGACCGCCGAAGGCTGATCGCTCGCCCGATTACTTGACGACCCGCAGCAGCTCGTCGATCGACGTCTTGCCCTGGATGACCTGGCGGAGGCCGTCTTCCTGGAGGTAGATCATCCCGTTCTTTCGGGCCTCGGCCTTGATGGCGTTGAGCGAGGGGTTCTCGCGGATCAGGTCCCGCATCGCGTCGGTGATGATCAGGAGTTCGAAGATCCCGGTCCGGCCGAGGTAGCCGGTCCCCCCGCAGACCGGGCAGACGACCTGGGGCTCGGTCGGCTTCCGGTAGAAGACGTCGACCTTGTCGGCGGGCAGGTTGGCCTTCTTGAGGAACTCGGGCTTGGGCTTGTACGGCTCCTTGCACGCCTCGCAGAGCGAGCGGACCAGCCGCTGGCCGAGCACGGCGGTCAGGGCCGAGGCGATCATGAACGGCTCGACCCCCAGGTCGAGCAGCCGGAACAGGGCGGTGATCGTGTCGTTGGAGTGGACCGTCGAGAAGACGAAGTGGCCGGTGGTCGCCGCCTGGCAGGCGATGGTCGCGGTCTCCTGGTCGCGGATCTCGCCGATCATGATGACGTCGGGGTCCTGCCGCATGATCGACCGGAGGCTGCCGGCGAAGGTCTGGCCGCTCTTGTTGTTGATCTCCATCTGGGTGATGTTGTCGAGGTGGTATTCGATCGGGTCCTCGACGGTGATGATGTTCTTCTGGAACCGGTCGATCTCGCGGAGGCAGGCGTAGAGCGTGGTGGTCTTGCCCGACCCGGTCGGGCCGCAGCAGAGGAACATCCCGTGCGGCTGGGTGACGACGCCCCGGATCTCGGCGACCATCTTGGGCCTGAGCCCGACCTCGTCGAGCTTGCCGACGGCCGAGGCGTTGTCCAGGATTCGCATGACCATCTTCTCGCCCGACTTCGAGCCCGAGGTCGCGACGCGGAAGTCGATGTCGCGGGATTCGAGCTTGGCGCCGAACGAGCCGTCCTGCGGCTTGCGCTTCTCGGAGATGTCCATCGCGGCGAGGACCTTGAAGACGTTCAGCACGGCGTCGCCGGTCGGCCGGTCGAACGGCTCGGCGGCGTGGAGGATGCCGTCGATCCGGTAGCGGACCGAGAGCTGTTCCGTGGTCGGTTCGAGGTGGATGTCGGTCGCCCGCCGGAGCACGGCGTCGTAGACCAGTTCCTTGGCGGCCATGTACGACTTCGACTCCTCGGCCCGCTGGACGCGCTCGGGGTCGGCCTTGGCCGAGCCCTGGCTCTTGCCGACGAAGGTGATCGGCGGGCCCGCCTTGTCGCCGCCCTCGTCGCCCTTGTTGAAGACGCCGTGCATCCCCATCTTGTTCATCAGGCCGTTGGCGACCTCGCCCAGGTGGTAGGGCGTGAGCACCTTGTTGTCGTCGGGCACGGTCTGGTTGCGGATGTAGATGTAGGTGAACAGGGGGATGAAATACGCCAGCAGGAGCAGGATCAGGCCGATCGCGTAGAACTGCAACGGCGCCCAGATCAGCCCCAGGCCGAGGACCCCGGTGAAGAAGACGATCGAGTTCCACATCTCGAACCGGGTGTTGGCCAGTTCCTTGCAGTCGTCGTCGACCCAGCCGGTGGTCCAGACCCACATGATGTAGATCAGCAGGACCGGGACGAGCTTGAACAGGTTGAGATAGAACCCCGGCCCGCGTGGCATCCCGCCGGCCTGGGCGAAGGGGATGAGGTCGCCCAGGCCGGCGGCCGAGGCCCCGGAGGCCACGCCGAAGCTCAGCAGGGCGAAGGTCGCGGGCGCGGCGAGGGCGAGACGCGGACGGATCATCGCTGGCCTTTCATGGGAGACGAGGGGTCTCGGCGCTTTCGACGGCGGGGCGGCCGGATGGCCGATGATCGTTGGTCGATCCGAGACCTCGCCCATCGACCATCGACCATGCTCTCGCCAGGGGTCGCCCTAGCGGATACCAGGTTGG
>JAJYDH010000664.1 GCA_021777685.1 Planctomycetota bacterium
CGCCTCGCGTCGTGCTCGCCTGACGGCCCGGCTGGACGAGTTGATCGCCGCGGACTGGGACGACAAGGACGTCAATCGGCGGATCAAACGACCGAGGCGACATCGCGACGATCGGGGGATTCGGCCTGCGGTGAGGTTCCGCAAGAACCGCCTCGGCAACCGGAGCGGTCGCGGGGCCGATACCCAGGCGGTGCTGATGAGCGTGTACCGCAAGCTCCAACGGCGAGGCCATGCCCCGCCGAAGACGGCGGTCGATGCGCTGACGGCCTCCCTGAAGACCGGAAAGTCTCCTCCACTGCCCGCCAAGGTCGCCGCAGACGGCTAAAGTCTTACCAGAGCTTCGACGAAGGCCCCAATGCCCGCACGGGCTTCGTCCGAGAGGTTGTCCCTGATGTGTTGAAGGATCGAGATCGGCCGGTTCATATCGCGGTCACAATCAGGCGTGACCTGGTAAGCAATCCAGCCCGTGAACGGCTACCTTGAAACGCTACCTCCCCTTGTTCCATCGCCAGGAGCGGCGCGGCCACGCCGCCGCCTTCGTCGGCGGGCTCCTCAGCGGCCTGGAGCGGAAGACCGCCGAGCCGATCGCCGCCCAGGCCGATATTCCCCGCAAGAACCTCCAGATGTTCGTCGACCAGGGGGTCTGGGACGATGAGGCGGTCACCTCCGAGATGCGCCGGCATGTCGCCCAGTTATGTGACCGATGATTGATGTAACCTCAAATCGCTTACAAGCTAAAATTTACGGAAATCGATCCTGTTCCCGCCCTGAGGATGATCGTTCCTGACAAGGGCCGTCGGTAGGCCGAATACCGGCCTGCATCATTCGTCGGTCAAGCCATCGCCCAGGAATTGGGCAAAACCGAGGGGATCATCGTCCTGGACCCCTCCGCCTTCCCCGAGAAGGGCAAGGACAGTTTCGGCGTGGCCCGCCAGTGGTGCGGCTGGCCGGGCAAGAAGGAGAACTGCCAGCTCGGCGTCTTCCCGGCCTATGTCTCGTCCAGGGGGCATGCCCCCTGGACCGCCGGCTGTACCTGCCCGGGTGCTGGGCCGATGACCCGGACCGACGCGAGCAGTGCGACGCCCCCGAGGACTTGATCTATCGCAAGACCTGGGACATCGCACATGACCCTGGTCCGCCGGAGCGGGCCGGTGGGGCCCCACGAGTGGGTCGTTGGCGACGACGAATTCGGCCGGGCCTCGGAGTTTCGGGCGGCGCTTCGCGGCGACGGCGAACACTGCGTGCGCGACGTACCGTACAACACCAACATCCGCGACCTCGACGGTCGCCGACCTTCTCGCAAGCGAGCCCACAAGGGGGCCAAGCGGAAGGTGCCCTTCGTCCGGATCGACACCTGGGCCCGGAAGCTGCCGACCGACCGGTGGACTCGATCGCGGATCCGTGACGGCGCCAAGGGGCCGCTGGAGGTCGAGGAGGTGTCGGGCCGGGTGCGCGACAAACATCTCCGGCGGATCGGCCCGGAAGAGCGGGCGCCGGTGATCCGTACGCTCGACCCGAAGCCGGACTGGACGTACTCGATGAGCAACGCGCCGCCGGTGATCCCGCTGATCGAGCTGGTGCGAGTCCGATCGTCTCGGTACCGGGTCGAGGCGGTGTTCCAGCAGGCCAAGGGCGAGGTGGGGATGGGACATTACGAGGTCCGAAACTGGGTGGGCTGGCATCACCACATCACGCCAGCGTTGCCGTCCTTGTGGTTCCTGATCCTGGAGCGAGGGCGAATGGGGGGGCAAACCGCCTGCGGTGACGGTGGCGCGGATGCGAGCGATCTTCGGCGAATTGCCCCGCAAACGGCCGCCGACGGCAGGGGAGATCGCCGAGGCGGTCGGCCGAGTCTCGCGGCGTAGCGAAGAGGCACGCATCCACCACTGGTACTCCAAGACCAGGACGTTTCCGACTCGCCGAGTCAGATCAGGGTTCAGTTGAGTGAGACGGTAGAACTACGATGTCATGTCGAGCGGCCAGAGCCGGGCGGCGAAGTCTTGGCGGGCGCGGGAGGTGAACCGACATCGGGTCGACATGATGAACCGGGGCGACAACTTCGACCTGATGACCATCGACAATCCTCGGCCGGGATGATCAGGCGGCCGGGGCCCAACATCTCGCTCGCCAGAGAAAACGGCATGAATCGCCTGGCATTCATCAGACGGAAGCCCATGCGGCATAGTCAAGCGAGTGCCCGATGCTTGTTGTCTGACAAAACGGGACTCTTGTCGCCGGCTGATCCGGATGCCACAATCGGATTGCAACACGGTTTCATAGACTCTCCACCCGAGAACCGGCAAGAGAGATCATGCCGGACATTTACCCAGACAATCACGTGCCGGGCCGATTTCCCACGACCCAGTGGAGTCGTGTGATCACGGCTGGCCGGGGCGACGCCGCCGAGGCCAGGGAGGCGTTGTCGGGCCTCTGCCGGGCCTACTGGTATCCCATCTACGCGTACATCAGGCACCGCCGATTTACGCCGGAGCAGGCATGCGACCTGACCCAGGATTTCTTCGCCAATGCCCTGGAGCGCGACCTGTTCGCCAAGGCCGACCCGGCGAGAGGACGCTTCCGCGCGTTCATCCGCACGGTCTGCGCCCGCCAACTCGCGGACCGGCGAGACCAGGAGAAGGCAACCAAGCGGGGCGGAGGCCGCTCGTTTATCTCGATCGACTCGCTTGACGCCGAAGGCCGTTACTCGCGTGAACCTGCCGACGAATTGACCCCGGAGCGCATCTTCGACAGGACCTGGGCTTTGACCCTCCTCGACCGGGTCGTCGAACGGCTTCGCGGCGAATACGAGGATGCCGGACGGACGGCCAAGTTCGAGGAGTTGATCGCCCTGCTCATCCGCGATTCGGCGTCAGGGTCCTACTCGGAGGTCGCCGGGCGGCTGGGTACGACCGAAGGGAACATTCGCGTCGCCGTCCATCGCCTCCGACGCCACTACGGGCTGTTGCTTCGAGAGGAGATCGCCGCGACCGTCGGCGACGCGGCTCAGGTTGAGGACGAGATCCGGACGCTCTTCGCCGCGCTGGAGGGCTGAATCTCGGCACGGCTTTGTAACCTTTGCCGACTTTCTCCCAACCAAATACTGG
>JAJYDH010000665.1 GCA_021777685.1 Planctomycetota bacterium
CCCACCAACGCTCGGCGTCGCCCTGATCGGTGGGTTTCGCTCCCGCTCACCCACCCTACAGAAGGCCCTTGCAACCATCATGATCTCACGAGAGTTCGTTCATGGGGAGGCCAGGATCTCGCGATTTTTCGGTGAAGGTTGCGCGACCCGGGGCGTGACGGGTCGACATTCGGGGTTCGGTTGCCTAAAACTCCAGGTGACAGGGGCGGCCGGGTTCGTCTTGTTTCGAGGGGCCCCGCCGCCGATCACTCGTCCCCCCGGAGGCTTCGACCGCCGTGATCGCTCTCTTGCTCCGGGCCCGCCGGGTTTCCATCGGCCTCGTCGTCCTGCTCCTGGTCGCCCTGCTGGTCGCCAACAAGCGGGTCAGCTACGAGCAGTCGATCCGCTCGTTCTTCGCGGACGACGACCCGATCATCGTCGATTACCGCCGGGCCTCGGACGTCTTCGGCGACGACAACTTCGTCTTCGTGGCCTACGACGACAAGGCGCTGCTGACCCCCGGGGGGATGGACCGCGTGGCCGAGCTGGCCGCCGAGCTGGGGCCGTCGAAGCTCGACGGCGTGACGCGGGTCGAGTCGCTCGACGCCATGCCGCTGCTCTGGAGGGTGGACGACGGCCTGATCGCGATGGATTCCCTGCCGGGCTTCGCCCGCAACCTCGCCCAGCGCAAGATGAAGGACGCGATCAGGAACGTCAACCTCTCCGGCGGGAGCGCCCTGGCCGTCGGCGGATTCGTGAGGTCGGCCGACGCCGCGGGCCTGGCCGACCTCAAAGGCCGGCTCGTCAAGCATCCGCTGTTCGTCGGCACCCTGATCGACGCGCGGGCCGAGACGACGGCGCTCGTCGTCCGGCTCAAGAAGACCGAGGATTACGACGTCAAGGTCACGGTCCAGGAGCTTCGGAAGCGGGCCGACGCCTTCGCCTCGCGGCACAAGCTGGGCCGGCCGGCGATCGTCGGGCCGCCGGTCCTGCTGGCGGACGGGTTCCACAGCATCGACGTCGACGGCAAGCGGCTGGCGATCGTCGGGATGGTCCTGATCGGCGTCGTCACGCTCTCGGCGACGCAGAGCTTGTGGTGGGCGCTGGTGCCGCTGCTCTCGGGGTGGGTGGTCTGGCTGGCGAGCGAGTGGGTCCTGTCCACGTTCAACATGAGGCTCTCGCTCTCGGGCGGCCCGCTGGTCGCGCAGATCATCGTGCTGACGATGCCGGCGGCCAGCCACCTGGCGATCCACTTCCGCGACGAGCGGAGGCGCGAGGGGGACGCGCGGGTCGCGGCCCGGTCGACCCTGGCGTGCGTGTCGAGCCCCATCCTCTGGTGCGCCGCGACCGGCGCGATCGGGTACGGGGCGCTGGTGACGAGCAACGTCGTGCCGATCCGCCAGTTCGGCTGGATCATGGGCGTCTGCACCCTGATGGCCTCGCTGCTGGTGATGGCCATCTCGCCGGCCGCGATGCTCCCCCCGTTCCGGCTCGACCTGCCGGTCAAGTCGGGCTCGAAGTCCCGGGTCGGCGGCGGGGTGGTCCGGGTGACGGAATGGGTCTACCACCACCCGGCGAGGGTCGTGATCGGCCTGGTCGCGATCGTCGTCCCGGTCGCCCTGGGGATGGGCCGGCTCACCTACGAGTCGAACTACATCAACGCCTTCAAGCCGACCTCCCGGGTCGTCCAGGACTATCAGAAGGTCGAATCCCGGCTCGGCGGGATCGGCGTGGTCGAGCTGATCGTCCCGGCCTCCGGCCCGGTCACGCCCGCGACCCTGGAGAAGTACCGCTCGGTCGAGCGAGGGCTGGTCGAGGCCAGGGGAGACCGCCCGAAGGCCGATTACGTGCTCTCGCTGGCGACGGTTCTCGACCCCGACCGGCGGATCTCGGCGCTCCCGGAGGCGTCGGCCTCGCGCATCCTGGCGACAAAGCTGGAGCTGATCGCCGCGTCGCCGCAGGCCGAGCTTCTCCGGGGGTTCCTGAACCCCGGCGCGAAGCAAGCGCGAATCCTGGTCCGGCTGGTCGAACAGCAGGAGTCGCCCGCGAAGTCGGCCATCTTCGCCGAGGCCACCGACCTGGCGACGCGGGCGTTCGGGCCGGAATCGTACCTGACCGGCCTTTCGTTCCTGATGACCCGGACGACGCAGGGGGTGATCAAGACCCAGTGGACCACGTTCTTCTGGTCGGTCGCGGGCATCCTGCTGATGCTGACGATCGCGTTCCGGGGCCCGGTCCTGGCCGCGCTGGCGATCCTGCTGGCGCTGCTCGCGGTGGCGCTGGTGCTGGGGCTGATGGGGTGGCTGGGGATCAAGCTCGACATGGCCACGGCGCTGGTGGCGAGCGTGGCGCTGGGGCTTTCGGTGGACGACACGTTCCATTGCCTGCTCCAGTTCCACCGCTACCGTTCCACCGAGCCGTTCCGGCCGAGCCTGTTCGCCAGCTACGCGGTGACGGGGCCGGGCGTCCTGCTGTCCAGCTCGGCGGTCGCCGTCGGGTTCCTGGCGCTCCGGCTGAGCGAGTTCACGCCGTTCTCGAACTTCGGCGCGATGGTCGCCATCGCCACCGCCGGCAGCACGATCGGCAACATCCTGCTCCTGCCGGCCTGCCTGACCCTGGGCGAGCGGAGGAGGAAGGTCGCCGAGGGCCGGCCCGTCGCCTCGGTGAGATGAGCTTGCCCCCGGGATGTCTGGAATCGACAACATTTTTCACGCGAACCCTGGACTGGCCCGGCCGATCTCGCTCGTCTCGGTGGCCGCGTTCTCGAATTTCCTGATGGCGGGGTCCTTCGGCGGCCTGTATCCCTCGAACGGCACGATGGCCGTCGGGCCGACCTCGGGTACTTCGACCGACGGCCTCAGACTCGCCCTGCCGACCAACGCCGATAACGGGGCCTGATTCGACCGGGATCGGCCCGGGATGACCACGAAGACCGCGTCGCGGACCGTGCCCGATGCCGGGCTCGGCCTGCCAATTTTCCGGGCTCCGCCCGTCGAGTCGCGACGGCCGGGCTCGCCCCTCGCCAGTCTAGGCCGAGTCGGGCTCCCCTGCGTTCATCGTCGGGAAAAGTCACCACGAGGCCGCCGCGACCGACGATTCTTCGCGATCCGGCCGCG
>JAJYDH010000666.1 GCA_021777685.1 Planctomycetota bacterium
GAGGCAAAGTGGGCGATTCAAGGGGGACGGGCACCGGCCGAGTACAGCCGGAGCCAGTCCCCGTTGACCCTCCCAAAGTGAGAATGAAACAACCCTGGCTCGCGGCCAGGGTCATTCAAAGCTCCATCGGCGAGGCGAGATCGGGGACCGGCTCCGGGGCGTGGCGGAGGGACGCGTCTCCGTTCTCGCACGACGCGGCGGGAAATGCGAGACAGGCACGCGGCCGGGTATGGCCGGAACCCGGCCCCATCTCCCTCGTCCGAAAGACTTTTGATCGACCCTGGGCTCGCGGCCGGTTTGTCATGAATCGGCCCCATCGTCCGATTCGGCAAATCAGAAGCTTCGAAACTCTTGTCGGGCTGCACCGAGCGAGAGATCTCGGCGTCGATCGAAGACCTTGCAACAATTCCGAGGAGAATCTGCATGTCGCCGCACGAGCATTCGTTCGCCCATGCCCAGGCAGCCAAAGTATCACCACGAGGGTGTTCGAGTGCGCGATTGTGTTTTTTTTTAACATGGGGCGGAAGAACCTTGCGTTTTAATTATTGAATGTGTCATTGTGACTCTCGGTCCTGAAGTCCCGCATGCTCTCCCCCCCTGGGTTCTCACGCAGATTGAAGACAATCGATGATTCTTCGGAATGATTCCGACGAACTTCGATCGTCCGTGCCTCGGTTCCCCCGATCGACTTTCATTCGGAAGAGATCGGCGCGATGTTTGCTAGGGGCTAACGAGAACTGCCGGTACACCAGGCTTACATTCGAGGCACGGCAGAATCGAAGGAGTGGAAACGATGGGAGCAACCAAGATGCGTCACCTGTCCCTGGCCGCGGCGGTCCTCGGGCTGTCCCTGGCCGCTTCGCCCGCGATGGCGATGTTCGGAGACCCGTTCACACCGGGTTCGTCGACCCCGTCCACGGGTTACGCGTTCCCGGTGGGCGAGTCATTCGTGGCCTCGCAGACCGTTCAGTTGAATCAGCCCGGCAACCCGAACGTCACGGCCCAGGTGATCGTGGACGTCTACAAGGAGACCAGTGGGACGCTCGATTTCTTCTACCAGGTGACCAACACCGGCAACACCACCCTGGCGACTTCCGCGTTCGGCAACTTCGGCTTCCCGCCGGCGTTTAACACCGCCGGAGGATACATCAACTCCAAGGTGCCCCCGCCCGCGGACATGACCCAGGGGACTTTCGCTCCGGTCGCCGCCTCGGACCCCGCGGGTGGCGGTGCGATCACCTTCAGCTTCGATTCCTCCGCCAGCAGTGTGGGTCTCGGGATCGGCCAGACGTCCAACGTGATGTTCGTCTCGACGAACGCCACGTCCTATGACACGCTCGGCACGGCCACGGTCAACGGGGACGTGACCTCGACCGGTGCGAACACGGGCGGCAACAGCTATACGGGGATCTACGAGCCGACCACCTTCAGCTCGGTCCCCGAGCCGTCCTCGTTGGTCCTCTGCGGCCTGGCCGGCCTGATCGGGCTGGGCGCCCGTCGGTTCCGTCGGGCTCGCTGAGACTGGGGGCCCGATCTCCGGAGATGTCGGTTATTCCCGGCCGGGGACGCGATCGCGTCCCCGGCCTTTCGTGCTTCTGGCCCGAGTGGCCGGTCAGGCCGAGGTGGGCCTGGAAGGCATCAGGACGCGTTCGACCCAGGTGGTGTCGACCCGGCCGTCGATGAAGTCGCGGTTGCGGAAGACCCGCTTGTGGAGCGGGATGGTGGTCTGGATGCCCTCGATCACCAGCTCGTCCAGGGCCCTCCGCATCCGGGCCATGGCCTCGTCGCGGTTCGGGGCGTGGACGATCAGCTTGCCGACCAGCGAGTCGTAGTTCGGCGGCACGCTGTAGCCCACCTGGGCGTGCGAGTCCCACCGGACGCCCGGCCCGCCGGGGACCCGGAGGGTCGTGATCCGGCCGGGCGAGGGGCGGAAGTCGTGGTCCGGGTCCTCGGAGTTGATCCGGCACTCGAACGAGTGGCCGTGGGTGGCGATGTCGGCCTGGGTGAACGGCAGCTTCTCGCCGGCCGCGACCCGGATCTGCTGCTTCACCAGGTCGATCCCCGTGACCATCTCGGTGACGGGATGCTCGACCTGGATCCGGGCGTTGACCTCGATGAAGTAGAAGTTGTTGTCGGAGTCGACCAGGAACTCGCAGGTCCCGGCGTTGACGTAACCGCACGCCTTCGCCAGCCGGACGGCGGCCTCGCCCAGCCGGGCGCGGACCTCCAGCGGGAGCGTCGGCGCCGGGGCCTCCTCGACGAGCTTCTGATGGCGGCGCTGGAGCGAGCAGTCGCGGTCCCAGCAGTGGACGACGTTGCCGTGCGAGTCGGCGAGGATCTGGACCTCGACGTGGCGAGGCCGGTCGATGAACTTCTCCAGGTAGACGCTGGAGTTCTTGAATGCGGCCTCGGCCTCGTTGCGGGCGGCCCGGAGCGAGGCGACCAGGGTCGACTCTTCCCGGCAGACACGCATCCCCTTGCCGCCGCCGCCGGCCGCCGCCTTAATCAGGACCGGGAAGCCCATCGAGCGGGCGAGCCGGAGCGCCTCGGCGTCGTCGCCCACCGGGCCGTCGGAGCCGGGGACGCACGGGACGTCGGCGGCCCGGGCGACCTCCTTGGCCTCGGTCTTCAGGCCCATCCGGCGGATCGCGTCGTGCGGCGGGCCGATGAACGTGAAGTTGCAGTCGCCGCAGACCTCGGCGAACCGGGGGTTCTCGCTCAGGAAGCCGTAGCCCGGGTGGATCGCCTGGACGTCGGCGACCTCGGCGGCGGCGATCAGGCGGGGGATATTCAGGTAGCTGTCGGAGCTGACCGCCTTGCCGATGCAGATCGCCCGGTCGGCGAGGGCCAGATACGGGGCGTCGCGGTCCGCCTGCGAGTAGACGGCGACGACCTCGATCCCCAGCTCCTTGCACGCGCGGATGATCCGCAACGCGATCTCGCCGCGGTTGGCCACCAGGATTCGCTGAAACATCGACAATATCCAGGAGGACTGAGGGCTCGAGACTCGGGACGGCGGTTTTCTCCCTGTAGGGTGGTGCCGAGCCTCGGGCGAGGCCCACCATCATGACGTGGTGGGCCTCGCCCGA
>JAJYDH010000098.1 GCA_021777685.1 Planctomycetota bacterium
GATCCCCGCCCTGCCGCAGGTCGGCGTCCTGGTCCTGCCCACGCGGACGATCTACGACTTCGAAGGGGCCGAGGCCCACGTCACCCTGACCTTCACGACCCCCTCCCTGCCGGACGACCTCGACATCCTCGCCCGGCCGCTGACCTACCTGACCTGGGACGTCCGGGCCGTCGACGGCAAGGCGCATGCGACCTCCCTCTACTTCGCGGCGGGCGCCGAGCTGGCGGTCGACACGCCCGAGCAGCCGGTGACGTGGTCGCGCGAGAAGCTCGGCGGCCTGGACGTGCTCAAGGTCGGCACGGAGGCCCAGGCCGTGCTCCGGAGGCGAGGGGACGACCTGCGGATCGACTGGGGCCATGCCTACGTCGCGGCCCCCTCGGCCGGGTCGAGGTCCTCGATCGGCCCCGCGGGCGTCTGCTCCGCGGCCTTCGTCGCCGCCGGCGCCCTGCCTGCCGAGGATGACCCGAAGAAGCCGCGCCCCGTCGCCGACGGCCGCCCGTCGCTGGCGATCGCCTTCGAGCTGGGCGAGGTGGCCGATCGGGCCGTCTCGCGACACCTGATGCTGGCCTACGACGACGGCTACAGCATCACCTACTTCCGCCGGAACCTCCGCCCCTACTGGCGTCGCGACGGTGCCGAGGCGGCGGACCTGCTCCGGAAAGGCGAGGCCGATTACGAGGCGCTCCGGGCCCGCTGCCGGGCGTTCGACGACGAGCTGATGGCCGACCTCCGCTCGGCCGGGGGAGAGAAGTACGCTCGCCTCGCCGCGCTGGCCTATCGCCAGGCGCTGGCCGCTCACAAGCTGGCGGCCGACTCGAAGGGCCAGCCTCTGCTGTTCTCCAAGGAGAACTTCAGCAACGGCTGCATCGCCACCGTGGACGTGATCTACCCGGCCGAGCCGATCTTCCTCCTGTTCAGCCCGACTTTGGCCAAGGCGGCGCTCGTGCCGGTCCTGGCCTATGCCGCGTCGGACCGCTGGAAGTTCCCCTTCGCCCCCCACGACCTGGGCACCTACCCCCTGGCCAACGGCCAGGTCTACGGCGGCGGAGAGCGGACCGAGGTCGACCAGATGCCGGTCGAGGAGACCGGCAACATGCTCCTGCTCCTCGCGGCGATCGCCCGCCAGGACGGCGACGCCGACTTCGCCGCGCCCTACTGGCCGCAGTTGAAGAACTGGGCCCGCTACCTGGAGGAGAAGGGCTTCGACCCCGAGAACCAGCTCTGCACCGACGACTTCGCCGGCCACCTGGCCCACAACGTCAACCTCTCGGCCAAGGCGATCCTGGCCCTGGGGGCCTTCGGCATCCTCTCCGAGATGCGCGGCGAGAAGGCCGAAGGGGCCAGGTACAAGGAGCTGGCCCGGGGCATGGCCCGCCGCTGGGCCGAGGCCGCCAACGACGGCGACCACACCCGCCTGGCCTTCGACCGCCCGGGGACCTGGAGCCAGAAGTACAACCTGGTCTGGGACCACCTGCTCGGGCTGGACCTCTTCCCGGCCGAGCTGATCAGGCGCGAGATCGCGTTCTACCTCAAGAACATGGACCGCTACGGCCTGCCCCTGGACAACCGCAAGCCGTACGCGAAGCTCGACTGGACCGTCTGGACCGCCACCCTGGCCGGCTCCCGGGCCGACTTCGAGGCGCTGGTCGACCCCCTGTATGACTTCCTGGATCAGACGCCGACCCGCGTCCCGATGTCCGACTGGTACTGGACCAAGGACGCCAAGCAGGCCGGGTTCCAGGCCCGATCGGTCGTCGGCGGGGTCTTCATCAAGCTCCTGGCCGACCCGGCGATCGCGAAGAAGTGGGCCTCCCGAGACGGGGCGCGAGCCTCGGGCTGGGCCCCGCTCCCCAAGCCGCCCACGGTCGTCGCGGTCGTCCCCACGGCGAGGGACAGGGCGGCCACCTGGCGGATGACCACGGAGCGGCCCCAGGGCGACTGGCCCGCGCTCAATTACGACGACTCGCGATGGAAAGAGGCCCAGGGCGGCTTCGGCACCGAGGGGACCCCGGGGACCTCGGGCGCCCTCCGGACGGTCTGGAATACCCCGGACATCTGGCTCCGCCGCGAGATCACCCTGCCGGCCGGCCCGTTCGCCGACCTCCAGCTCGACTGCTACCACGACGAGGACGCGGACATCTTCATCAACGGCGTCCTCGCGGCCAGGGTCTCGGGCTACTCGACCGACTACGAGACCCTGCCGATCCTCCCGGGAGGCCGCGCGGCCCTGCTCCCCGGCAAGAACGTGATCGCCGTGCATTGCCATCAGACCGGCGGAGGGCAGTACATCGACGTCGGGTTTGCCGAGGTCCGCGAGGTCAGGGAGTAGCGACAACGCCAATGGGCCGCGGGCTCGCTCGCGGCCTCGTCACCCTCCCCGTGGGTTGGTCCTGCGACCCTTGCGACGATAGACGCCGAACATGTCGGCATCGGTGATCCGCTCGTAATCCGCCAGGAAGCCTGCGAATCGCGGATCGATGGAATAGTATTCCAGGAAGTCGAAGCGCCCGCCGTTGAATGCCGGCTTGTTCTCCATCTCGTCGACGAAGAGGAGGGTCGGCCTCTCCCTGAGGAGGTCGTTCACCACCGAGGCCAGGAGAAGCCGCTCGACCTGACCCATCTCCCCCGGCGTCCGACCCGCCAGGGTCTGGCCGGGCCGCAAGCCCTCGGGATAGAGGCCGGTGAGGAAATAGAGGCAGGGATAGCGCGACGACCAGCGGACCTCGCCGTAGAGGACCGCCGGGAATGAAGCCGCCACGGCGGGCGAGAACGTGAAGACGCTCCCGGAGGGCGGGCTTTCTCTCGCCAACCGGATCATCCGGCCGATGATGGTGTCCGACTCGCCCGGGGCCCCCCTCCAGAGCAGCGAGTCGCCGACGCGAGCGGCCGAGGTGGCGATCAGCAGGAAGGCCAGGAAGCCTCGGATCACGAGGAGGGAGGGTTTCGCGAGGCGGCTTTCGGGATCGGGCCCCTCCGAGGCGAGGAGCCCGATGAGCATCAACCCCGTGGCCAGGGCCGGGTAGAAGTGATAGGAGAACCCCTTGTCCTGGATGAACGCGACCGCCAGCAGGGCGAGATCCGCGACCAGCAGCAGGCGAGATGGCTCGCGAAGTTCGCCCCGAGGTCGGAGGGCCAGGAATCCCAGCGATGCGACGGCGGTGACCGCCGTCGCGGGATTGCTCACCAGGGCGGAGAACGGGGCCTGGCCGCACCTGGCGTACAAGGGCAGGACCCACCTGGTCATGCTCAGGTATTCCGGCGCGAGGGCCAGGACCGCGACGCCATAGGACAGCCCGACCGACACCACCGCCAGGGCCTCCGGGCGAGGCCAGGCGTGCCACCCCCGGCGGGCCCACGCGAGGTAAGCCTCGATCGCGACCCAGAGCGGGAGGAATTGAGGCTTGATCGCGATCCCGACCCCGGCCGCGAGGCCGATGACCCACGGCATCCCCGGGCCCATCGGACGACCCTCCGCCCTCGCCGAGGCCAGCGGCAGATAGGGCAGGAACAGCCCGAGCATGAGGTGCTCACGCTGTCCGAAGTCGTAGCCCGCCAGCGGGAGCAGGGCGATCATCGTCAGGATGAGGACGGGTCGCCGGGCCGAGGACTGTTCGGGGTGCCAACGGACGAGCGCCCATCGCGACAGGAGCATCGAGCCGGCCAGCACGCCGAGCATCATCAGCCGGAACGAGAGGATCGGCGAGATGGCCAGGGCCCGGGCGGCCACGATCGGCGCGAGGCCGAGCCAGATGATCAGCGGCGGGTTGACTTCCACGACGTCGACGTAGAGCCTCTGACCGGCCAGGACCCGATCGGCGGCGTAAAGCATCCAGGCCACGTCATGGTTCAGGAGGCCCAGGAACACGGGGAGCGAGCAGAGGCCGAACCCCGCCAGCCAGGGCAGGGCCGAAAGCCCACGATCGGCCGGGGAAGAATTGAGGGTTTCGAACCGTTCTCTCATCGGCTGGACCATCCCGGGCGTGGGGATCTGAGAGCCATCGTTCTCCGATCACCCGCGATCGGGGGCGGGACTCCGGCCGGGGCGGGGCCCGCCCTCGGCACGGCCTCGCCCTCCCCGTCGGATCACCAACAGCGACGCCGCGAGGCCGGCCACGGCGAGGGACGATGCCGTCGCGTGCCGCCCGGCCACGGCCTGGAAGACCTCGAACCGCGACGGAGGGCGCGTCAGGTCCTGGTCGGCGAGCGCGATGTCGTAATAGCCGTTGAACATCTCCTCCCAGCTCTGCTTGCCCGCCAGGACCGTGGCGTCCGGGTCGGGGTTGGCGGGGTTGGCGTCGGAGTTGTCGTAGTGCGCGACGCATCGGAGGGTGGTGCCGGCGGGCAGGCGCAGGGGCTCCGCGAGTTCGTATCGATTCTGCCAGTGGAAGTCATAGCGGGGGACGTCGAGGAGGGTTTCCACCCGTCCGTCGGGGAAGGTCGCCTCGTAGCGGAATGATTTGCCTCGGACATGCATGTGGGGGAACATCGAGACGAGCAGGACATCGGCCTCGAACCGCCTCGACCGCTCGACCCGGTGATCCGCCTCGCGCGCGGGAATGCAAAGGTCCGGGTCGAACAGGAGGTTGGTCGCGACCTCCTTCCGCACCTCGGCCGGGTCGGCGAAGACGAGCCCGATGCTGGTCCGGTCCGTCTGGGGGGCGCCGATCGGCGAATAGTGGACCACGAAGACGATCCGCCATCCTGCCGGGATTCGCTTGGCCATCCCCGCCGGGAGGACGAGGGGCGGTGCCCCCGGCGTGGTCGCGGCCAGGCAATAGGACTCCAACTCGCCCTGGGGGTCCACCTCGCCGGAGCCTCCCGGAGCCTTGAGGAAGACGTTGCAATGATGGACAACCTCGCGGTTCCCCGGCCGGACCTCCGCCGCCCTGACCCAGCGATCTTCCCGGAAGCCGGGGTCGACCTCGAATGTCTGGTAGTCGACCACGCCCCGGGCCGGGACGTTGTAAGGAGCCGGCATCGAGATCACGAGGTCGGGCCGGGAGATCCGCCATCCGTCCGGGCGGTCGACCGGCGCGGGGAGGTCGGCGGGATCGCCCTCGAGGCGACCGCCCCGGGCCCACCCGACGATCAGCTCTCGCTCTCGGTCGGTCAGCCGGGCATCATTGGCGAACCTGCCGTGGCGGGGGTCGGCGTGCCAGGGCGGCATCCTCCGCTCCTCGACCGCCTCGGCGATCGCCGCGGCCCGGCCGGACGCGGACCGATAGCTCGCGAGCGAGAAGGGGCCGATCTGGCCCGGGCGATGGCAAGAGACGCACCGCCGCTCCAGGATCGGGGCGATATCCCGGCAATAGGTCACCCCGACCTTGGCGGTCCCGTCCGAGGCCCGATCGATCGGGCAGCCGACCGCGGCGACCTCCGGCCGCGCGACCTGGCGGCCCCCGAGGAGGTCTTCGAGGGCGTCGACGAGGTCGTGCGATCGCGCCACGTCGCGGCTCGTCCCGACGGCGAACCGGTCGTCAATCCGACCTCGATAGCGGATGCGTCGCCGGTCGTCGAGCACCACGACCTCCGGGGTCCGCGTGGCACCGAGCCGGGCGGCGACCTCGCCGACGCCCCTCAACACGGGGAATCCGAGGCCGGGCCCGGCCTCGAACCGGGCGAGCGCGGCCGGGTCTCCCTCCGGGCCGGTGCCGACGCCGACGAAGGCCACGCCCCTCGACCGGTATTTCTCGCCCAGGGCGGCCAGCGGAGCCGCCTGGAGTTCCGCGACCGGGCATCCCTCCCTGAGGAAGACGACGCAGACGATCCGGCTGGCCGACCACTCGGCCAGGTGGCGGACTCCTCCCCGGCCGTCGACCATTTCGAAGTCCTCGACCGTGGACCCGATCGGCGAGGTGGCCTCGCCGATGGTTCCGGTCAGCCCGAGCCAGAGGGCCGACACGGCGAAGGGTGAGATCATGGACATGGCCGCGCATCGTGCCGGGAGGTCGCCTCGGCGGAGGCTCCTCGACCGCGATCCGGCCGCGATGTCCTCCGCCCGGGAGAAGCCTAGCTCACGGCTTCGCGGGCGTGTTCCCCCCGGCTCCGGAATCCTCGATGGCCTCTGGCCGAATCGGAGAATTCCCGATCGATCATCGGCCATCGTCTCCTCGACCATCTCGGGCCCTCATCGGCCCGGCTCGCTCCGGTCGGCCGGCGGATAGAGGGCATATCCCGGGACGGCCAGCGGGACCCGGTAGACCGACTTGCCCGCCGTGACGTACAGCGTCTTCCGCCCCGGCCCGCCGAAGGCCAGGTTCGTGCAGAGGTCTTCGGGGATCGGGATGCGCCCGAGCAACTTCCCGCCGGGCGTGAGGACGTAGACGCCGGCAGGCACGTCGGCCGTCTCGCCGGAGTGGCGAGGGAACATGATCCCGGCGGCGACCCAGAGGTTGCCGCGCTCGTCCAGCCTCATCCCGTCGCCGCCCCGCCCTCGGCCGAAGTCGAAGACCAGTCGTCGGCGGCCGGGAGTGCCCGAGTCGTCGACGTCGAAGGCCCAGACCTTGCGGTTGCCGCCCGGGCGACCGTGGCTGTCGATGACGTAGAGCGTCCGGCCGTCGGGCGTGAGCGCCAGGCCGTTGGGACGCTCGACCTCGGGCTGGGACAGGACCCGCGTGACCTTCCCATCCGGGTCGATCCGATAGACGGCCTCGGCGTCCATTTCCAGGCTTGAGCGGTCGTCGCCGTAGAACGGGTCGGTGAACCAGATCCGCCCCCTCGCGTCGACGCAGACGTCGTTGGGGCTGTTGTACCGCTTGCCGTCGTATCGGTCGGTCAGGACCTCGACGGCGCCGGTCTCCAGGTCGGTCCGGACGATCCGCCTCCGGCCGCCGGGCCCCTGCTCGGCGCCCTCGCAACTGATGAGACGGCCCCGGGCGTCGAAGCTGTTGCCGTTGGTCCGCCCGCCGTCGGCCCGGAAGACCGAGACGATGCCCTCCGGCGTCATCCGGTAGATCCGGTTGCCGTAGATCTCGCTGAAGAACAGGTTCCCGGCGCCGTCGAAGGCCGGACCCTCCATCAGGCTGGTCCGGGCGGCGACGGTGGTGGCCGCCTCGGGGGCGAGCAGGCCCGTCGGCATGGGGGCCCTGGCCAGGTCGACCGGCCCCTGCGCCGGGACGGAGGCCGGGAAGGCGAGCAGGAGGCCCGACAGTCGGGCCAGGATCGACCGCTTCGACATGGGATGATCTCCGGGGAGGGAGGAGCGGACCGGGTTCACCGACCCGGCCGCGGATCGAGGGCCCGGCGCACGACCTCTCGCGTCTTCTCGAACGAGAGCCGCGCGACGTCCTCCGCCGGCTCCTTCCAGTAGCCGGGGTTGAACAGCTCGACGGAGAGAAACCCCCGGAAGCCGATCGCGTCCAGGGTCCGCATCAGGTCCCCCAGCGGGGCGACGCCGTCCCCGGGGTAGACGCGGTCCGGGTCGTCGATCCGCTCGCGAGGGGGATCGGCCGGATAGTCGTTGATGTGGAAGACCGGCAGCGCGCCGCCGTTGAGCAGGCGGAGGCCGGCGAAGTCCGAGCCCCCCTTGTACAGGTGATAGCTGTCCAGGAGCATGCACGACCCCAGATGGGCGGTCTCGGCCGCGACGTGGACGACCTCGGAGAGCCGGCCGAGGGTCTGGCTGAACCCCCAGAGTTCGAGGATCGGGGTCACGCCCGTGCTCCGTCCCAGCTCCAGGATCGCGGCGTAGCGGTCGGCGATCCGGTCGAGGCCCGGCCTGACCTGGTCGGCCTGATGGGCCCCGATCGGCGGAGCGGCGATGAACCGGCCGCCGATCGACGCGACGAGGTCCATGTCCCGCCTCATCCGCTCCAGCCCGGCGGCCCGCCGGGCCTCGTCCTCGACGATCCACTCGGCGAACCCGACGGCCCCGGCGACGTGCAGGCCCAGGTCGTCGAACCGTCGGCGGAGTTCGGGGAGCCTGCCCCCCCGGTCGACGTACTCCTCGATCTCCTCGATCCAGGGCTCGACCGCGCCGAACCCGGCCCCGGCGGCGACCTCCAGCGCCCGCTCGATCGGCAGGCCGGCCCCTCGGGTCGTGCTCGTGTTGAGGCAGTAGCCGAACGGCTCGCGGGGCGGCGTCGAGGTCATGATGGCATCGCCGATGGGGTGGTTCGAGGGGCTCCGAGGACCGGAATCCTACCCACGCCCGGGCTCCGGGGGCAAGTCAACGCCGTTGCGAAGTCGGGCATTCTCGGCCATCATCAGTCGCCGCCTTCGGCGGGCCATCTTGCACCCTGACCGACCCTCGCATCGAGAGGCCGTCCATCCATGCTGGCCCTGACCTTCGATCCCCACAAGTCCGACTCCGCCCGGCTGGAAGAGGTTGACGAGCCGCCTCTCGAAGACGGCCCCGTTCTGGTCGAGACGCTGGCGCTGGGCGTCTGCGGGACCGACATGGACCTGCTGGCCGGGCACATGGGCGGCCTGAACGCGGGGACCGGGCGGCTGATCCTGGGGCACGAGTCGCTCGGTCGGGTGATCGAGGCCCCGCCCGGCTCGGGCCTGGCGGCCGGCGACCTGGTGGCGGGGATCGTCCGGAGGCGCGACCCGGTCCCCTGTCCCGACTGCGCGGCGGGGGAGTGGGACCTCTGCCGCGACGGGCGGTTCACCGAGCGCGGGATCATCGGGCGGGATGGCTACGGCTCGGAGCGGTTCCGGATCGAGCCCGAGTTCGCCGTGAAGGTCGACCCCGCGTTGGGGCTCCTCGGCGTCCTGATGGAGCCGGCGAGCGTCCTCGCCAAGGCGTGGGAGCGGATCGAGGGCATCGGCCGCCTCGGCCGGTGGATGCCGCGGCGGGTCCTGGTCGCGGGGGCCGGGCCGATCGGCCTGCTGGCGGCCCTGATGGGGGTCCAGCGAGGGCTGGAGGTCCACGTCCTCGACCGGGCCGTCTCGGGCCCCAAGCCCGGCCTGGTCCGGGACCTGGGGGCGACGTATCACGCGGGGTCGTTTGAAGGGGCGATCGACGGCGCGGACGTGGTCATCGAGTGCACCGGGGCCGGGTCGGTCGCGAGCGAGGCCATCCTCCGGGCGGGCCCCAACGGGATCGTCTGCCTGATCGGCGCCGGCTGCGGCGAGCCCCCCATTCCGACCGACTGGGACGCCCTGACGGGGGAGATGATCCGGCGGAACCTCGTGGTCTTCGGCTCGGTGAGCGCCAACCGCCGCCACTTCGAGGCCGCCGCGACGGCCCTCGTCCGGGCCGATCGGGGCTGGCTGGCCCGGCTCATCACCCGAAAGGTCGCGCTGGACCGCTGGGCCGAGGCGCTGGAGCGCCGGCCGGACGACGTGAAGTCGATCATCGTCCTGGGGGGCGGGCCGGGCCCGGCGTCCGGGTTCTAATCGACCGGCCTGGCCTGGGACCGGTCGGCGCCGACCACGAGCCGGCCGTCGGGATGTTTGGACCGCCAGTCGCCCCAGGCGACCGTGTCGAGCCGGGCGATCCGCCGGAGGGTCGCGCCCTTGCGGCGGCCGGCGATGGCGACCATCACGCCGTCGCGCTCGGTCCAGAGGCTCTCGGTCCCCCGGTCGTAGAGGACCGGGTGATGGCCCAGGAAATAGCCGGCGTGGCCCATCGTCAGGCGGCGACCGTCGACGACGGCCTCGTAGACGGCGACGGTGTCCTCGACCGGCGTGAGGGCGACGAGCACGGCGCGGTCGCCGATCCGGTCGTTGATCACCTCGACCTTGTCGAGCACCTTCATCGGGTAGACGGTGCTGTCCGCGCCCCCTTCCATCCCGACGACGGGCGCCTCGTCGGGAATCCGGCCCCAGCAGGAGCCGCCGTCCCGCTCATAGATCGGGACGTCGATGGCCTGGATCACGTCCCGGCCGATCGGCAGCGAAACCGACCCCGGCCGGATCTCGCCCCGGCCGAGGCGGAACCACTGATTCTGGTCGTCCTTCCAGCCCGCCCAGAGCAACGCCTGCTCCCCCTCGTCGTGGAACCAGTCGGCGGGCCTGGCGGCGTAGCTCGGGTTGGGGTTGATGTTCACATATCCCACGATCGCGCTGGCCCGCTCCGAGAGCCGGGCCGAGCGGAGCGACTTCCACTCGCCCCAGAGCGTGTTGCCGGTCTGGCCGATGAAGCCCAGGAGCGGGACGATCGCGACGCAGGCCAGCCCCCGCGCCCAGGGGGATCGGCCACGGGTCGGGATCGGCACATGCGGGACGATCGGCGGATCGATGTCACCTTGGGCCATATTCCAGGCTCCTGCGGAGATCGGTTCGACGGGCGGCGTGGTCGAGGCGGGGAGATGATGGATTTTGGTTATGACGCGCGCCCGAGGCGGCCGTCAACCGTCAAATCCGAAAACTCGGGATAATCCGGGCACCCGCCGGCCGCCGGGGAGGCCGTCTTGCCCGTCCGGGGCGGCCCGCGTACACTACTTGCTCTCGCATGGTCGTTGGATCGACGGTCGATGGGCGAGGCTTCCGGACGCTCGATCGACGATCGGCCAAGCGGGACTGAGGGTGGGCCGAGAGGGATCTCGAAGTTCGATGCCGATCCAATTCGCCGTGCTGGCCAGCGGGTCCCGGGGGAATGCCAGCCTGATCCAGGCCGGCCATGCCGGGCTGCTGATCGACCTCGGGCTCGGCCCGAAGGCCCTGGCCGCCCGGCTCGAAGGGGTGGGGGCGGACCTGGGACGGGTCGGGACGGCCGTGCTGACCCACACCCACGGCGACCACGTCCGATCGGCCACCATCCGGCTCCTGGCCGCCCGGAAGATCCCGTTCTATTGCCACGAGGGGCACCGGGAGGCCCTGGCCCGGTTCCCGGGCTTCCGCGAGCTTGAATCGTCGAGGCTGGTCCGGCACTATGACGAGCGGCCGTTCCTCACGCCGATGGGGCTCCGGGTCGAGCCGGTGGAGCTGAGCCACGACGGCGGCCCGACCTATGGCTTCCGCGTCGAGGGACGGCCCGAACGGCGGTCGAGGCCGGTCGCCCTGGGCTACCTGGCCGACTCGGGCTGCTGGTCGGAGGCGATCGCCGACGCGATGACCGACGTCAACGCCCTGGGGATCGAGTTCAACCACGACGTCACGCTCCAGCTCAACTCGGGCCGGGCGGATTACCTGATCCGCCGGAACCTGGGCGACCGGGGGCACCTGTCGAACGACCAGGGGGCGGGGCTGGTCTCGGCCGTCCTCGGGCGATCGGCCCCGGGATCGCTGAGGGACCTGGTCCTGCTCCACCTCAGCGAGCAGTGCAACCGGCCCAGGCTGGCGCTGGACAGGGCCCGACGGGCCGTCCGGGACTCGGGCCGGCGGGTCGCCGTCCACGCGGCCCGGCAATCTCAACCCCATCCCAACCTCCTGGTCCGCGCGGCCCGGCGGAGGTCGACGGTGGCCCCGGGGCCGTCGTTCCCCTGGGAGTCGGACTGATCTCGGCCCGCGTCGAGGGTGCCCTTCACCGTGGCGGACTACTTCCTCAGCGATGTCCACCTCAGGCTCGACGAGCCCCGGCGGGGAGAGCGGCTCGCGGCGCTGGTCGACCGCCTCGGGCCGGGGGACTCGCTGACGGTCGTGGGCGACCTCTGCGACTTCTGGTACGCCGCCCGCCAGTGGCGGGACGACCCGATGGGCTGCGCGGGGCTCCGGTCGCTGGCGTCGTTCCGCGACCGGGGCGGGCCGATCACGATCCTGGCCGGCAACCACGACGCCTGGCTCGGGCCGTTCTACGAGCGGACGCTGGGGGCCCGGTTCGTCCCCGACGTCCTCGACGAGGAGGTCCAGGGGCTTCGGGTCCACCTCGCCCACGGGCACCGACTGGGCGCGCACACGCCCTGGAAGACGGTCCTGAAGAGCCGGGCCTTCCTGTCCGCGTTCCGCTCGGTCCCCGCGCCGCTGGCCGACGCCCTGGGCGCCAGGCTCCGCCGGAGCAACCTCAAGAACCAGGAGGCCTTCGATCGCTGGGGCTTGGAGAAGTATCGGCGCTACGCCGACCGCCTCTCCGGCGCCTGCGACCTGGTCATCCTGGGGCACGTCCACAGCCCGCTCGACACCGGCTCGGCCCGCCCCCGGCTCGTGGTCCTGGGGGGCTGGTATGCCCACTCCTGCTACCTCGTCGTCGAGGACGGCCGGGCCTCCCACGTCGTCGAGCCGGCCGGGGACTGAGCTGTCGCCGGGCCGCATTTTCGCCTCGACGCCATCGATCTGTCTTGTTGCCGGTCACGCTCGGCTCGACTAGGCTGTGAAATCGGGCGATGAACGCCTCCGTTCCCCGGGACGATCACCCCCCTCGTCCGGTCTCGACCCCCGTGCCTGATGCTCCGTCGCTCGATCTCACTTCCTCTCCCGGCGCGGATCGTCTGAACCGAGTCCCCGACCCATCGAGAGCATCCGCGGGCCCGGACCGCGTGCCCCTCTTTGACCTCCCGGGTCCCCGACCCCGCAAGTCGGCCAAGAGCGAAGCGGAAGGAATCGGCGGTCATGCATTTCAATCTCCAAACGTTCGTCGACAACGTCGTGCATAACCTGTTCAAGCCGCTCTTGCTGTTCTTCTACATGGGTTTCCTGGTGCCGATCCTGAGGGTGGAGTTCGAGTTCCCGCACGTCCTCTATCAGGGCCTGACGATCTACCTGCTCGTCTCGATCGGCTGGCACGGGGGCGAGGAGCTGGCCAAGCTGGACAACACGATCCTGACCCAGGCCCTGGGGTTCATGGGCGTCGGGTTCGTGACCAACTTCATCATCGGCATCATCGCGTACCTGGCCCTCCGGTCGCTCACCAGGCTCCGCAAGGTCGACGCGGCCACCGTGGCCGGGTACTACGGGTCGGACTCGGCGGGCACGTTCGCCACCTGCGTGGGCGTCCTGAACGGGCTGGTCCTCGCCGGCCAGTTGGAATACAAGGCCGCCGCGTACATGCCGGTCATGCTGGCCGTGATGGAGATCCCCGGCTGCCTGGTGGCCCTCTATCTCGTCTCCCGGCTCCGCCACCACGGCATGGACCCGCTGGGGAACATGCCGGACGAGCCGGGGTATGATCCCAAGGCCCTCGCCCCGATTCGCGAGCCGGTCGGCGGGCACGGGCACCATGCGGCCGGGGCCGCAGGCGGCTCGGCCGGGCCCAGGAAGCCGCCGGGAATCTTCAGCCCCCAACTGCTCCATGAGGTCTTCCTCAACCCCGGCCTGTTCCTGCTCTTCGGCGGGATCATCATCGGCTTCGTGGGCCAGAAGCAAGGATCGAAGGTGGTCGAGGTCGACGACCCGGTTTTCCTCAACCTCTTTCAGGGATTGCTCTGTCTCTTCCTCCTGGAGATGGGCATGACCGCCTCCCGGAAGCTGAAGGACTTGAAGCGGGGCGGCGTCCCGTTTATTATATTGGGAGTGGTCATGCCGATCGCCTTCGCGACCTTCGGCATGGTCGTCGCCCACGGCTACGGCCATCTGATCCACCATCCGTTGAGCCTGGGTACTTACGTCCTGTTCTCGGTGCTCTGCGGGTCCGCCTCTTACATCGCGGTGCCGGCCGTCCAGAGGCTGGCGATCCCCGAGGCGAGCCCGACTCTCCCACTCGCCGCCTCGCTCGGCCTGACCTTCTCCTTCAACGTGACGATCGGTATCCCGCTCTATATCGAGATCGCCAAGGCTTTGATGAACGCAATCCCGGTCAAATGACGATCTCCTGAATAGGCCCGAAAGGTCCGCCGGCCCGGCGGCCCCGGCCCGTGGCTTGGCATCGCGTCCCCGGGGGGGAAGACGCGCTGTCTGTCGCGGGCCGGGACCGCCGGGCCGGCTCGCTTTGTTGACGAGCGGTCAGCGATCAGCATTCAGCAATCAGCCAGATGCAAGATACCTGGGCTTCGGACGCCATGCATCTTTCGCTGACCGCTGACCGCTGACCGCTGACCGCTGACCGCTGACCGCTGACCGCTGACCGCTGACCGCTGACCGCTGACCGCTACCGATCGCCCGCTGACCGCTACCGATCGCCCGCTTCGAGTTCGGCGATGGTCTCTCGGAGGCCCTGGTTGTAGGGCTGGATCTCCAGGGCCCGGCGGAAGGTCTTGATGGCGTCGTCGCGTCGGCCGAGGCGGATCTGGCACTGGCCCATGCCGGAGAGGGCCCCGACGTGGTAGGGGTTGTGTTCGAGGACCCGCTTGCAGTCGGCGGCGGACTCGGCGAAGCGGCCCTGGAAGAAGTGGGCGATGGCCCGCTGGTTGTACGCCTCGGCGAAGGTGGGGGCCCGGGCGATCAGGCGGTCGGCCTGCTCGATGGCGTCGTCGAACCGGCCCCGGTTGATCGAGGCCCGGACTCGTTCGAGGGCCTCGTTGTTCTCGGCCGAGTCGGCGCGGAACCAGATGGCCCAGAGGGCGTTATCGGCGAGGGTCCGGACCGTCGGGTCGGTGTCCTTCAGGGCGCGGGCGACGGCGGCGTTGCTGCCGAAGCCGCCGAAGAGGCCCAGGGCCAAGACCGAGGCCCGGCGGGCCTGCGGCTCTCCGGACTGGAGGAGCCGGGCGAGGGTCCCCTCGCTGTAGCGGGCCGAGACGTTCCGGCGGAAGGACTCGATGTCCTGGTCGCGGAGGAAGGCCTCGTAGTAGTCGACGAGCAGCGACCCGGTGTGGGGCTGAAGCATGCCGGGGGCTCCGGTCCGGGAAGAGGCGGGCGAGGCGAGGGTGGGTCTGGGGTCGGCGGGCAAGGCGAGGATCGAGGCCAGCCAGAGCGTCAGGGCGAGGCGGGATCGGCGGTCCGACCGGGGACGACAGGGCGGGTCGCCCGGGTCGGCCTTCGGGTTCGGTCTGGGGTGTCGGAACACGGGAAGGAACTCCATCGCGATCCCGCGCCCGG
>JAJYDH010000099.1 GCA_021777685.1 Planctomycetota bacterium
CAGGTCCAGCGGCTCGCCTCGTTCTTCCGGACCGTCCGCGAGACCCTCCGGTCGATCGCGCCGCACGACCGCGACAACCCGAGGGTCGTGCTCCTCACCCCCGGCCCGTACAACGAGACGTACTTCGAGCACGCCTATCTCGCCCGCTATCTCGGCTACATGCTCGTCGAGGGGAGCGACCTGACCGTCCGCGACAACCGGGTCTATCTGAAGCTGCTCGGCGGGTTGCAGCCGGTCGACGTGATCCTCCGCCGGCTGGACGACGACTATTGCGACCCGCTGGAACTCCGGCGCGACTCGTTCCTCGGGGTGCCCGGGCTGGTCCAGGTGATCCGGGCGGGCAACGTGGCCCTGGCGAACGCGCTGGGGAGCGGGCTGATGGAATCGCCCGCCATGCAGGCGTATCTCCCCTCGCTCTGCCGGGCCTTGCTGGGCGAGGAGCTGAAGATGCCGTCGGTCCCGACCTGGTGGTGCGGCGAGCCCGCCGCGAGGGACCACGTCCTCGCCAACCTCCGGCGGATGGTGATCAAGCCGACGTTCGGGTCGGGGCTGTTCGACCCGATCTTCGGCGAGGAGCTGACGGCCGAAGGGGCCGCCGCGCTGGTCGAGAAGATCAAGGCCCGGCCCATGTCCTACGTCGGGCAGGAGCAACTGGAGCTGTCCAGCGCCCCGGTCCTGGACGGCGACTCGCTGAGCCCCCGGCACCTGGTCATCCGCAACTTCCTGGCGTCGTCGGAGTCGGGCTATGCGTTCATGCCGGGCGGCCTGACCCGGATCGCCGCCTCGCCGGACAACCTGGTCGTCACGATGCAGAAGGGGGGCGGGAGCAAGGACACCTGGATCCTGTCCGACGGCCCGGTCAGCCCCTTCAGCCTGCTCCCGGCGGCCGTCCAGCCGGTCGAGCTCCGCCGGGACGGGGGCGACCTGCCCAGCCGGTCGGCCGACGACCTGTACTGGCTCGGCCGGCACATCGAGCGGGTCGAGGGGAAGGTCCGGCTGGCCCGGGGGCTCCTGACCCGCCTGACCGACCAGTCGAGCCCGGTCGAGGTGCCCGAGCTGCCCGCCCTGCTCCGGGCCCTGACGACCCAGTCGCGGCTCCCGCCGGCCTCGCTCGGGGAAGACTCGGCGGAACGGCTCGCCACGATCGAGGCGGAACTCTCCTCGATCCTCCTGGACGAAGATCGCGTCGGCGGCCTCCCCGCGACGATCCACGGCCTGCACCGCGTCGCGGCGAAGGTCCGCGACCGGCTCTCGACCGACATGTGGCGGATCATCAACGGCCTGGACCTCGAAGACGAGGCGTCGCGGGAGCTCGAAGACGAGGCCGCCGATGACGAGGACTCGGCGACGGTCCGCGACCACCGCCTCCGCCGACGGCTGGAGGCCATGCGCGAGATCATGGACCGGAGGGTCATCAGCCTGGCCGCCTTCGCCGGGCTGGTCGCCGAGAGCATGACCCGAGGGCAGGGCTGGCGGTTTCTCGACATGGGGCGGCGGCTGGAACGATCGCTCCAGCTCATCGACATGCTGCGGCTCCTCGTCCCCGCCGGGGCGACCGAGGCCCCCCTCCTGGAATCGCTCCTGCTGATCGCCGACAGCACGATGACCTACCGCCGTCGGTACATGAACCAGCTCCAGACCGCCCCGGTCCTCGACCTCCTGCTGGCCGACGAGGCCAACCCCCGGTCGGTCGCCTACCAGCTCGCGGCGCTCGCCGAGAGCATCGATCAACTGCCCCGGAACGAGTCCTCGCCGGGCCGGAGCGAGCAGCAGCGGATCATCCTGAGCGTCCTGACCCGGCTGAGGGTCGCCGACGTCGACCACCTCGTCCGGGTCGTGGAATCGGGCCGGAGGACCGGGCTCGCCGAGCTGTTGACCCACCTGGACAACGAGATCCCCGTCCTCAACGACGCCCTGACTCGGAGCTATTTCAGCCACCTCCAGATGTCCCGGCAGTTCTCGAAGACGGCCGGCCAGGGGGCAAGCGGCGAGGTCCCATGAAATATCAGGTCGTCCACAAGAACCAGTATTACTACGCGCGGAACGTCTCGCTCTGCCACAACCTGGCCCACCTCACGGCGAGGGACTGCGGGGGGCAGACCTGCCTGTCCCACGAGTTGCAGATCAGCTCCCCGCCCGTGGTCCTCTCGACGCGGACCGACTACTTCGGCAACCTCGTCACGTTCTTCACCGTCCAGGAGCCGCACCGGAAGCTCGACGTCACCGCGGTCAACGTCGTCGAGGTCCACCCCCGGCCGATCCCCGACCCGGCGAAGACGACGCCCTGGGAGGAGGCCCGGCGGCTCCTCCGGCTCCGCCGCGACGAGGAGACGCTCGACGCCTACCAGTTCGCGTTCGACTCGCACTACGTCAAGGCGGACCCGCAACTGACCGCCTTCGCCGCCCCCTCGTTCACCCCCGGGCGCCCGCTCCTGGAAGCGGCCCTCGACCTGACCCACCGGATCTACTCCGAATTCACCTTCGACTCCTCCGCGACGACGATCGACACCCCGCTCGACGAGCTGTTGAAGAACCGCCGGGGTGTCTGCCAGGACTTCGCCCACCTGGGGATCGGCTGTTTGAGGTCGCTCGGGCTCGCCGCCCGATACGTCAGCGGCTATCTCCTGACCAACCCGCCCCCCGGCCAGAAGCGCCTGATCGGCGCGGACATGTCGCACGCGTGGCTGTCGGTCTTCATCCCGGACTTCGGCTGGATCGACTTCGACCCGACCAACGACGTCATCCCCCGCGAGAAGCACATCACCCTGGCCTGGGGACGCGACTACGACGACGTCAGCCCGATCAAGGGCGTGATCCTCGGCGGGGGCCGCCACTCGATCAACGTCGGCGTCGACGTCATCCAGCTCCAGTCGGCCTGATCGAGGTCGGTTCGCGATCCTTTTCGCGCATCAGATTGCTCGACACGGCCTGCGCATGCTCGGGACGGGCGGGAGCCCGAAGGCCGTTCGACGCCCGACCGGCCTGTCGATCCGCCGACGGACGGCGATGCGCGGAGGCCGAGGGGCCCTCGGCACGGATCTTGCCATCATCAGGGCACAAATTGATCTCGCGATCGGCCCTGGACCCCTCCATGAAGATTTTCCACTGCGGGCAATGCGACCAGCTCGTCTTCTATGAGAACACCGCGTGCATCCGATGCGGGCACCTGCTCGCATATCTCCCCGACCAGCAGGACATGGGCACGCTCGAACCGGACGGCGGCGACCTCTGGCATTCGCTCCCGTCGCCCTCGGGCACCGTGGAGAAGTCATACCGGCTCTGCAAGAACTACGCCGAGCAGAATGTCTGCAACTGGGCCGTCGCGGCCGACGACCCCAATCCGTTCTGCCTCTCCTGCCGGCTGACGCGGACCATCCCCGACCTGAGCCGGGCCGAGAACCGCGCCGCCTGGGCCCGGATGGAGGTCTTCAAACGACGACTGGTCCGGAGCCTCATCAGCCTGGGCCTCCCGCTCGTGAGCAAGGTGGAAGATCCCCGGAAGGGCCTCATCTTCGACTTCCTGGCAGACCCCGAGACGCCGGGCGCCCCGCCCGTGCTCACCGGGCACGACGACGGTGTGATCGTCATCAACGTCGCGGAGGCCGACGACGCCGAGCGCGAGAAGCGCCGGAAGGAGATGCACGAGCCCTACCGGACGGTCCTCGGCCACTTCCGCCACGAGGTCGGCCACTACTACTGGGACGTCCTGATCAAGGATTCCGAGTGGATCGAAGGCTACCGACAACTCTTCGGCGACGAGCGCGAGGACTACGACCAGGCCCTGAAGCGTCACTACGCCGAGGGGGCCCCGCCCGACTGGTCGAGCCGATTCGTCTCGGCCTATGCCAGCACCCACTCCTGGGAAGACTGGGCCGAGACCTGGGCCCATTACCTGCATATCGAGGATACCCTGGAGACGGCCGTCGAATGCGGCCTCTCGCTCACCCCGAAGCGGCGGGGAGAGCCCGCGATGAAGCCCGACATCTCCCTCGACGGGGAGCGTCCCACTTCGTTCGACCAGATCATCGAGCGTTGGTTCCCGCTCACCTACGTCCTGAACAACCTGAACCGGGGCATGGGCCTGCCGGACGCCTACCCCTTCGTGCTTTCGAGCCCGGCCATCGAAAAACTCCGCTTCGTCCACGAGGTTTGCAGTCGGTCCGCCGTGCCCGCGTAGCACTGACGGGCCCGGTCGTCGTCGACAACCCGCATGATGTCGAACGATGGACCGGTCCAGGTTCCCGGTCTCGGCCAGAATCCCCGAGTGCTCGAGAGTCTTCCGGAAATCGCGGCCACTCGACGTGGCCGCCGTCTTTCCGCGGACCCGGGGCGGCCTGGCGAGCATGATCGAGTGATCCTCGCCGCCGGTCAACGGAGCCGGAGCCGGAGCAGGTCCTCGGCCTCGATCCGGGCGAGCCGACTCTCCAGGATCGCCGGGGTCGCTGGGGCGGGTACCACCCGACCGGAGAGTTCCCTCGGCCGTGATTCGGCCAGCCACTGGACCATCTCGGCGACAACCTCGGGGCCGACCTCCTTGCCTTCCGCGAACGCCTCGGTGATGCCGGGCAGCCAGCGCCGGCCTTCGGGGCTGTCCAGGATGTGCTGGATCAGGCCGGTCGGCACGAGCCCGGGGTGGACCGCGTACACGGCGATACCCTCGGGCCGAAGCTCCCGATCGAGACATTCCACGAGCCGGACCAGGCCCGCCTGCGCGATCGCATAACCCGAGGCGAACGGCAGGTCGACCGAGTGGCCAGGCCCGACGAGGACCGAGATCGAGGCCCTCGACGACTCCCGGAGCATCGGCAAGCACTCGATGATCGTCCGGGACACGCCTCGGAGCGCCGTCTCAACGTCCCGCCACCAGGCCTCGGGCTCGACCGCCGCCATCGGCCCGATCCCACCGAGCCGTCCCGCGGCGCAGACCAGGGTATCCAGCCCCCCGGACCATTCCCGGAATCTCATCAAGGCCCGCCTCAAGGCCGCCGGATCGAGCACGTCGGCCGCGAATCCTCGGGCCTCGCCGCCCGACTCGCGGATCGCGAGCGCCGACGTCTCGACCTCATCCTCCGACCGGGCGAGCAAGCCGACCCTCCAACCCGACCCGGCCAACCGTCCGGCGATCGACCGTCCCAGCCCGCGCCCGCCGCCCGTCACCAGGGCCGATTGCATTGATGGTCCCATCTTTGGTGAGCCTTCCGGTCGATGCCGAGAGGAGGAGAATCGTCCATCCTTATCTGATGGTCCTCGTCAACCCGATCGACAAGGTCGCGACCCATTAATCCGGGAGCAGCTCCGCGAAACCGGCCCAAAATCAACACCAGGAGTTAAAAGGGGCGTTCCCACCATTTCCGCGAGGAATTCTTGAAGGCGGAAGCGTAAATCGAGCGTTTGCGTGAAGATTGTGAAGAAAAGGCGAAGAAAACTTGTGGACCTGATGAAGCTTGCGCTATAATCGTGAGAGACGATCGTCTTCCTTGCATTCCGGTCCCTCGGAAGACGCGAACAAGGAAGCTCATTCCGAGGAGGATGCGATGTTCCCCTCCAAGACCACGGATGTTCAGAGTCGCGAGATCCCAACCTCACGGACGGTCGGGTCGATGACTTCGACCTTCGGGACGCTCATGCTGGTCTTCGTCGCGGTCATCCTGGTGGCCTGCGGGGCGGAGAAGCGGGGCGATGACGCCATCGATCCCTCCAAGGCCGCCTGCCGGGCGGTCCTGAAAGGGCGTGGCTCGCCGATCTTCAACCTGGCCTGGTCGCCCGACGGTCGGACCCTGGCGTCTTCGGGGTTCGGCCCGGTCATCCGGCTCTGGGAGCCGGGGACCGGCCGGCTCAGCTCGCTGGAAGGTGGCACCGAGCAGCCCCGGTTCGTCCTGGCCTGGGCTCCTCAGGGCCGCGAGTTGATCGTCGGCGGGCTGGACGTGACGGTCGAGGCCTGGGACGTCGACGCGGGGCGTCGGGTCGTCGCCGGGGGATGGACCGGCAATCGATCCGCCGAGGTCCGCGAGCTGGCCGGATCGAGGCGAGGGGGCACCGTGAGGCTCTGGGGCCCGACCGACTGTCGGGCGTCGGTCCTCCCCCCCCTGGCGCGGTCTTCGAATTCCCTGGCCCTCGCCCCCGGTGGCCGGTCGGTCGCCTCGGGCGGCGCCGACGGAATCCTCACGATCTGGGACCTCGAGTCCGGACGTGAGGTCCGATCGTTCCGCGGCGACCGGGGGTCGATCAATTCCGTCGCCTTCTCGCCCGACAGCTCGAAGGTCGCCGCGGGGGGGTTCGGGCCGGTGAGCGTCTGGGACACGGTCTCGGGTCGGGAACTGGCCAGGGTGGGCGATGCCCGGGGCGGATCGGCCACCTTTGCATTCTCGCCCGACGGCCGGTCCCTCGCGATTGCGTTCTGGGACGGATCGATCCGGATCTGGGAGTTGTCGACCGGCCGGGAGCGCGCGAGGCTCCGCGGACACGATGGCCAGGTTCTCGCGCTCGCCTGGGCCCCCGAGGGCAAGCGCCTCGCCTCCGGCGGTTACGACTCGGCCGTGAGGGTCTGGGACGTCGGGTCGGCCGTCGAGGCCTGCTCCGTCGATTGAGCGGTGTTGTCGGCCTCGGGCCCCGACTGGTCGACCGAGGCTGAAACCTGGCCAGGATTTGACGAGCCCGTCGCGTTTGGGTCTACTGAAGGGCCTGACGGGGACACCCCGCGCTCGGGCTGGCCGTCCTGCGTACGATGATGATGGCCGGGCCCGCTCCGGCCGGGTGTCCGCCCCGACTCGACCCGACACCCCATCTCCGCCCGGCCTGCATGGATTCGAACGGAAAAGGAATGGCATGCACCTGAACGACTCCCTCGCCGCTCGAATGCTCCCGATGGCCCTCGTCACCCTCTCCCTGGCCCTGCTCCCCGCCTCGCTGACATCCGAAGCCCAGGCCGGTCCCCCTGCCCCTCTCCAGGACCCCGCCGGGCTGCCGAAGCTGAAGACCGAGGTCGCCTATCCCAACCTCAAGTTCGACCGCCCGGTCGCGCTGGCCTATCCCGAGGACGGGAGCAACCTCCTCTTCGTCGCCGAGCAGCACAAGGCGACGGTGGTCTCCTTCCCCGACGAGCGGGACGCGACCGACCTCCAGGAGTTCCTCAAGCTCCCCGACCCGATCAACAAGGACAACGAGGAAGGGCTCCTCGGCCTGACGTTCCACCCCAAGTACAAGCAGAATGGCGAGTTCTTCGTCTATTATTCGGCGAAGGACCCCGAGGGCCGGCGCTCGGTCGTCTCGCGGTTCAAGGTCTCCAGGGACGACCCCCGCAAGGCCGACCCCGCCAGCGAGCAGCGGATCTGGATCTCGGCGAAGGACCCGGCGTCGAATCACAACGGCGGCTGCATCGCCTTCGGGCCCGACGGCTTCCTCTACATCTCGCTCGGCGACGGCGGCGCGGCCGACGACGCGATCTTCACGACCGGGCAGAACCCGAAGGACTGGTTCGGCTCGATCCTGAGGATCGACGTCGACCATCCCGCCGACGGCAAGCCCTACGGCATCCCGGGCGATAACCCCAGGCTCCGAGATACGAAGTTCGCCGACTGGGCGCCTGAGGTCTATTGCATCGGCCTGCGGAACGTCTGGAAGTTCACCTTCGACCGCGAGAACGGCATGCTCTGGGCCGGCGACGTCGGCCAGAATCAGTGGGAGATGGTCCACATCATCCAGAACGGCGGGAATTACGGCTGGAACATCTGGGAGGCCAACCACAAGTTCGGCCCCGGCCGGAAGACCAAGGTCGACCCCGCCAGCCCCATCTCGAAGCCGATCGCCGAGTACCCGCACGGGGTCGACCCGCGCTACAACCCCGACCGCAAGGACGTCGGACAGAGCATCACCGGCGGCTATGTCTACCGGGGCAAGGCGCTCCCGCCGCTGGCCGGCGTCTACGTCTATGGCGATTATCAGACCGGCCGGATCTGGGGCGTCAGGGCCAGGGACGGGCAGGCCGTCGAGGCGGGCGAGCTGATCGACGTCGGCAAGCAGAAGGTCCTGAACATCGCCGCATTCGGCGAGGACCATGCCGGCGAGATCCTGATCCTGGCCTTCGACGGCAGGATTCACAAGCTGGTCCCCGCCGGGAATTGAAGGCGGCCGACCCGGTCATCCCGACGAGCCGGGCCTCCTTCTGACAGCGGCCCGGCTCCCTTCCCGCACAACCGCCGAGAGCCTTTTCCATGTCGATGACCATCCGCCGACGGGTTGCGCTGGCTTCGTTGGTCATGGGGCTGATCCTGAACGCGGGTGGGCGCCCGGCGACGGCCCAGGAGCCGGGCCCGGAGCCGGCATCCGCCGGGAGTGCCGAACCGGGTCGGCCCCGGGACTCACAGTCATTCCTCGGTTGGATGGCGAAGGCGTCGGGGCCGATCGGGATCACGATCCTGGGGATGTCCTTCTACCTGATCGCGCTCATCGCCTGGATGTCGATGGAGTACCGGCGCTCGGTCGCCATCCCCGAGCGGCTGGTCCGCGAGGTTGGCGACATGCTCGCGCTCAAGCAATATACGGAAGCCTATCAGCGGCTCTCGGAGAGCCCCTCGTTCCTCGGCAAGGTGCTCTCCGCGGGGGTCCGGAAGCTCCCCTCGGGGCTGACCCCCGCGCAACGTGCGATGGAACTCGCCAACGACGACGTCACGATGGCGATGGAACACCGGACGACCTATCTGGCGACCGTGGGCACCCTGGGGCCGATGATCGGCCTGGTCGGGACGGTCTACGGGATGATCCTCAGCTTCCAGGTGATCGCGACGGCCGGCGGGTCGCCGCAGGCCAGCCAGCTCGCCGCCGGGATCTCGACGGCGCTCTTCGCCACGCTCGAAGGGATCGCGGTGTCGATCCCCGCCATCTTCTTCCACGCCATGTTCCGCAACCGGATCGCCAGGCTCTCGCTCGAAGTCTCCCTGGCCGCCGAATCGCTCCTCGAACAGTTCGCACCGGGCGTCCGATCGCCCCACCCATTGGCCGCGTCGGCGGTGGCGCCGCAGCGCGTCGCGCCCCCGAGCAACGGCTGATGGCCGGAGAGCTGTCGGCTTCCAGCGGTCGGCGATCGGCCCGAAAAGAAGTGTGATAAATTCGCCGATCGTTCCGCGATAATATCTCAGGATCTGCCGACCGCCGACCGCTAGCACTTGGACAAACGAGATGGCTTACCGAGACCGATCGAGGGCCGAGGGCTCGTTCCAGCTCAACCTGACGCCCCTGCTCGACGTGGTGCTCCAGCTCATCACGTTCTTCATGATGCTGATCCATTTCGGGGGCAAGATCGAAGGTGCGACCGCCTCGATCCGACTGCCGATGGCCCCCTCGGCCCTTCCGACCGGCGACCTGGGGTTGGATCGGCTGGTCGTGAGCGTCGACGCCAAGGGTCGCCTGATCGCCGAGGGGAGCACGATGGAAGGCGCCTCGGCCGATGCGTGGTGGTCCGAACAGGCCCGGAAGCGGACGGCCGGGCTGTCGACCCTCGGCCGAAAGAACGAGGAGCTTCCCACGCTGGTCGTCGTCCGGGCCGACAAGGCCGCGACCTTCGGCTCGGTCCGCGGCCTGCTCTCGACCGCCCAGGGACGCGGCTTCGCCCGGTTCACGCTCGTCGTCCTGAGGGGGCGCCAGCCATGATCAGCGGCAAGGAGCGTCGTCGGGCCCGGCGTGGCGAGAGCCCCGAGGAGGTCCAGTTCCCCGTCACGCCGATGCTCGACATGGCCTTCCAGCTCCTCGCCTTCTTCGTCCTGACCTTCCAGTCGCCGACGTCCGAGGCCAGGCTCGACCTTTACCTGCCGACCACGCCCGTGGCATTGCCCGGCGCATTTCGGGGCCAGGCCCGGGTCACGCCCCCGAAGCGGTCCGAGATGGACCTGGAGAACGACCTCCGGATCAGGGCCGAGGCCGATGACCTCGGGGATTTGAAGTCGATCCGGCTCGGCGAGACCCCCCTGCCCGACCTCGAAGCCCTGGCCGATCGCCTCCGGCGCTACTCGGCCGTGATGGAAGGCCGGCCGCTCCGCGTCCGGATCTCGGCGGACGACCGGCTCCGTTACGAGGAGGCGGCGAGGATCATCGGCACCTGCAACGCCGTCGGGGTCGCCTCGATCCGCCTGGCCGATCCCGCGTCGGCCGAGGGCACCCGGGACCGGCCATGAAGAAGCTCGCGCTTGGGTTCGTTTTTCTCCTGGCCCTCCGAGGTCGATCGACGGCCGACGGGCCGGCGATCGGGCTCGCCGACCTCGAAGCGTATCACGCGGCCCTCTCCGCGAGGCCGGACGAATCGGCCCCGCTGGTCGGCTTCCGCGAGCTCTGGGAACACCCCGAAGCCCACACAGGCCAAATGGTCCGGGTCGAGGGGCGGTTGGCCCGGATCTTCCGACAGCCGCGAATCGGAGATTTCCCTCCGCTGGCCGAGGCGTGGGTCGTCTCCCCGGCGGGCGATCCCTTCTGCCTTGTTTTTCCGCCCGGGGAGGGACGATCGATCCCCGAAGTTGGTGCTCCGGTCCGGTTCTCGGGGACGTTCCTCCGGCGGATCAAGTATCATGGAGGTGACACCGACCGGCTCGCGCCGCTGATCGTCGGGCCGTCGATCCCGACGACCCTGGCGGTCGCTCCGGTCGCAGCGAGTCGGCCCTGGTCGCGGGTCGACTGGATGATGGCCGTGGGGGCCTCGCTGGTCGTCGCGGTGATCCTGGCCGGCCGGCACCTGACCCGTCCCGAACCGGCCCCGCCGGCCCTCGACCCGCCGCCCCTCTTCGAGGACGGCGGCCTCGAAACACCGGCGGCTCACGACGAAGGGGGGAATTCCCATGAAGTCGCTTGAGAAGCCCGAGCTTCCCGAGGGCGCGGACGACCTCTCGACCGGCGAACGGCTCCGGCGATCGCCCCTGACCGACCCCCGGGCGCTCATCAGCTCGCTGATGATCCACGTCGTCTTGCTCGGCGTCGCCTCGGTCCTGGCACTTCAGGTGGTCGGGGCTCGGGAGGAGCCCGCGCCGAGTCGGACCCTGCTCGGCGAGCTGGAGTCGACCGACAACCGCGCGCCCGTCGAGGCCGGCGGCGGGGGCGAGGGGGACCCGGACGGCCAGGGCGCCGAAATCTCGGCCGAGCGGGGGATACCGTCGCCGCCGACCAGGGACCCGGCGGCCGACGCCCTCCTTTCGGAAGTCCTCCCGACGCAAACCTCGGCCGAGACAACGTCTCCGACCTTGCCGGGGCCATCGACCAGCGTCACGGGCCTGATGGCGGCCTCCGGCCCGGGGGATTCCGGCGGCAAGGGGGGCGGGTCGGGCGGAGGGACCGGCCAGGGGACCGGCCCCGGCACCGAGTTCTTCGGCATGCGCGACCGGGGCGGGTCCTTCGCCTACGTGATCGACTGCTCGGGCAGCATGACCGCCCGGGGCTCGCTCGACGTCGCCAAGCGCGAGCTGCTGACCAGCCTCGCGCGGATCTCGCCCGACGCCCGGTTCGCCGTCGTCTTCTACAACCTCAACGCCCAAGTCTTCACCGACCCGTCGGGCCGGCCCGGACTGATGGCCGCGACCCCTTCGAACAAGGCCAGGGTCCGTACGCTGCTCGCTGGCGTCCAGCCCGACGGCGGGACCGACCACATGCAGGCGCTCAAGGCCGCCTTCGCCTTCCAGCCCGAGGTCATCTTCTTCCTCACCGACGCCGACCTCATCACCCGCCAGGACGTCGCCGAGCTGATGCTGCACGTCGGCAAGGCCCGAATCCAGGCCGTCGAATTCGGCCAGGTCTCGGGACTGGGCGGCTCCGTGCCGCTCAAGTCGCTCGCCAAGGCGACCGGGGGCTCTTACCGATACATCGACGTCAATACGTTCCTGCGGTAGGCGGGCCGGCCTATCGGTCGACCTCGGCCCTGAGTTCGAGGCGTTCGGCCGAATTCATGGCGAGGAGACGGACCGTAGTCCGACCCTGGGGAGTGAGGCCGACGATCCTCGGGCCGACTCGGGCGAAATGATCGTACCAGCGATCGTGCCGGGGATGGAACAGCACGACGACCTGCCCCGTTTCCGGGTCGACCGCCGCCAGGTTTGTGCCCTTATGCGAATTGCAGTAGGAACAGGCCAGGGCCAGGTTCGAGTGGTCATCCGTGCCGCCGTGCCGCCGTGCCGCCGTGCGAGGATATGGTCCACCTGGAACCGGGCAAAGGGGACGTCGTCCTGCCGCAAACCGCAGTATTCGCATTCCTCTCCGGCCCGGCGTCGGACCTGTTCCCTCGTCGCTCGGTCCATCAGCGAGACGCGACCTCTCTCTGGAGCTTTCTCGCCCTGGCCTGCAAGATCGAGATGAAGTCGACGAAGTGGACGTAGGCTTCATATTCCGACTTCTCGTCCTCGGTCAACAACCCTTCCGTGGATCGATCGGCCAGCACTTCGAGGCGTTCCTGGAGTTCTTCGGGCGCCCTGAGACCGGCGATTCGACCGGCCACCTCCGGCGTGAGGCAACGCTCCAGCGAGTCCATCAACGGACCGATCAGAGAAGTCTCCGTCTGGATCATGGCCATATCCTAGCAGAATTCCACCGCCCATCCAATTCCAATCAGGTGGGGGCCGATCAATCCCACCGTTCCAGCAGCGCATTCGTGACGTCCCTCGGCCCGACGACCTCGGCGAGGGGCGACCGGGACTCTCGGAGCGACTCGTGGATCTGCTCGACCTCCTCGGCTGAGGGGTCGAGCGGGCGGAGGGCGGCGACGAGCTTGGGGACGATCGCCCTCCGGGCGTGGCGGCGGGCGTCGGTCACGAGCGCGAGAAAGGTGAACGCCAGGCAGACGGCCCCGACCGCGACCGTGGCCATCTCGATCGAGTCGCCCGAGGCGTCCCAGACCCTGGGCAGGACCAGCAGGCAGGCGACCGGGAGCAGGAACGTGGACAGGCAGCCCAGGTTGCTCGGCAGGTCGAGCCGTCCTTCCAGGCTCCGCCGCTTCAGGACCTCGCTGGCCATGTCATAGGGCTCGCGGAGAAGGGTGGTCCGCTCGCCCGGCGTGAGCTTCCTCGCCCTGATCCGATCCTCCAGGATCAGCCGGGAGGCCCAGTTCCGGCGGATCTCAGGGTTCGTCTCGGCGATCAGGGTTTCGAGGTCGGCGTCGGGGTCTCGCGAGATCGCCCGATAGACGTCGGACGCGGCGGGGGTCAGCAGGTTGCAGGACTCGCAGACCTTGGAGCGGCCCAGGTCGACCCGCCCGCCCAGCGGCATGGCGTACAGGTGGCGAATGCTCTCGACCTGGACGACGCGGAACGGCTGAAATCCCCGGCAGAGCGGGCAGAAATCGGCCACGCGGCCGAGCGTCCGGTGGGCGGTGGTCCGGCCGAGGGGGATCTGCATCGGGGGAAGCTCGCGAGGGGCGACGGGTCGGGAATCCCAGGGTGCGGGAAGGCCGCCGGCATGTCAAGCTCGCCGGGCGGGCCCGTGTATCTTCGGTTGACGCTCACTTCAAGCGTTGCCCGCCGGGTCGGGTGCGGTCTATAATCGATAATCGCGCCGGTGCAACCCTCGTTTAACCTTTCGTCCCGGCGCGGTTCGGGTCGCCAGCAGGAAGGGCTCGGTCGTGATCTCCAAGCTCGTCGATACGTTCAACTCCGATCCGATCAAGGCTTTGGCCCTCGCCGCGGCCCTGATCGCGATGGCGACCACCCCGATCGCGTTCGCCGTCCTCGGCCGGCTCGACTGGTTCAAGGCCAGGCGCGGGCGGGTGATGATGAAGCCGGAGTTCTCCTCGATCGTCGTAGGGATGATGCTCGTCATGGGCATCCCGGCGATCTTCGCCGCGCTGGTGGTCAAGAGCCAGGATTTCGACAAGGATCGCTACGAGTTCGACCCCAACAAGACGTGGTCGGTCATCGCACAGGGGCGCGAGTTCAAGGACGTCCGGGCCCTGAATGACGCCGTCGAGAAGGAGCAGAAATATCTCGCGGACGTCAAGAAGAAGCTGGTCGACGACGTCAAGAAGCTCGACGAGGCGATGCTGACGATGCGGGCCGCCTCGGCCCAGTCGCCCGCGACGGCCCAGGCGATCCCGGCCGTCCTCCAGCGACTGGCCGCCATCCGCCGCGAGATCGACGTCGACGGGCCTCAGCAGTTGATGGACTTCACCGCCCCGCCCGCCGCCCTGGCCGCCGCCCCCGGGTTCTCGCCCAGCATCCCGCCGCCCGGCCCGTATGCCCAGACGGCCCCGGCCCAGATCGCGCCGGCCGCGCCGGCCGCCTCGGGCCTGTCGAAGCCCGAGGCCGACGCGGAACTGGCATCGGTGCCCGAACCCCAGCGACCGCTCGCCTCGATGCTCCCCCTGGTCGACATCCCCGCCGGGTGGACCGTGAGCAAGTACGGCAACGCCCACATGGAGACGTTCAACGCCGAGAACCTGTTCGAGAAGATCGACGGCCGGGCCGAGAGCTTCACCCAGAACAACGTCTCCGGGATGGCCTACACCTCGTACCACCCGACCGGCGACGACTCGAACGAGGTCCAGGTCTACATCTTCGAGTTCGACCACTCCAAGCCGTTCCGGGCCCAGTCGAAGTACAACTCCGAGAAGCCCGAGCAGTCCGAGCCGGTCAAGGTCGGGACCGAGGGTTACACCTCGGCCGGTAGCCTCCTATTCTTCACCGACCCGTATTACACGCAGATCGTCTCGACCAAGGACGACCCGAAGTTCGCGGCCTTCGCGCTGGAGCTGGCCAGACGGATCGCGGCGAAGCAGGCCCCCGAGCACAGCGAGGGGGGCGAGCCGGCCGCGCCG
>JAJYDH010000667.1 GCA_021777685.1 Planctomycetota bacterium
CCCGTGCTGGCGGGCCCGGTAGACCACCCCCATCCCGCCGTGCCCGAGCCTGGCCAGGATCTCGTACCCCTCGACCGTCGGCATCACCTCGGCCGACGGCGCGGGCTCGGCGATCGTGAGCGTCGGGAGGGTGGTCGGATGGCCGAGGCCGCCGGGGTCGAGCCGGCTCGACGAGGCCCGGCCGTCGGACGACCCCGCGCGGCCCTCCTCGGCGGGCGGACCCCACTCGACGAGGCTGATCCGCTCGCGGGTCAGCTCCTCCAGGGTCTCCTGGCACTGGCCGCAGTGCTCCAGGTGTCGCTCGATGTCCGCCAGCTCCCGCCGGTCGAGCCGCTCTTCCAGGAGCTGCGCGAGTCGCTCGTCGCTAGGGCAGAGGATCATGGGGGTTCGGCTCTCGTCGCGGAGTCACGTCCATGTTCGTCGCCGGCCCTCGGTGCCATCCGGTGACGGAGGCCCGGCGTGGTGATAATACGGCCTCGCCGCGAAGGATCTTACAAGATTTGTAAATTTTCCGGAACGGCGGCCGGCAGACATCTTTACCGAAGGAGTGGTTGACAGGTATCCTAAGAGAGACGGTCGAGATCGTGCCGGCCGGATCGACGAAGATCCTGCGGCCCCGGTCCGATCGACCGGGTCAGGGACATGACCCGCGCGAGGGGTCGCCGGAGGAATGGCTCATGCCGGAATGGTCGGACTCCCGGACCTCGCTGTCGCTCCTGGAGACCTTGCGCCAGACGCCCAAGGACGCCGAGGCGTGGGGGCGATTCGTCTGGCGCTATCGCCCGATGATCTACGGGTGGTGCCGCGAGTGGGGCCTCCAGGGGGCCGACGCCGAGGACGTCACCCAGGACGTGCTCGCCAAGCTGACCGAGAAGCTCGCCCAGTTCCGCTACGACCCGTCGCGCTGCTTCCGGGCCTGGCTCAAGACGATCACCCAGCACGCCTGGAGCGACACGATCGCCGACCGCTACCGGGGCTCGGACAGCCGGATCATCCAGCGGCTCGAATCGCTGGAGGCCCGGGCCGACCTCCGTCGACGGTTCGAGGAGACCTTCGACCGCGAGCTGATGGAGATCGCCATCGAGAAGGTCCAGCGGAGGGTGACGGCCCCGACCTGGGAGGCCTTCCGCCTCACCGCCCTCGAAGGGCTCTCCGGGGCCGAGGCCTCGAAGCGGCTCACCTCCAGCGTCGCCTCGGTCTTCGTCTCCAAGCACCGGGTCCAGAAGCTCCTCAAGGAGGAGATCCGCCGGCTCGAAGCCGCCGCCGAGTGACCCGGCCTTTCCTCTCCCGCCGATCCCCAATCTCTCCGGCCGAGCTTCCCCCTTCGACCGGGGCCGATTCTGCCTCCCTCTCCCTCTGGGAGAGGGCCGGGGTGAGGGTCGTCGCCGGTCGAGTGATCGACTGTTCGGGCCCCGATTCGCGGCCCGCTGGCGACGCCACGCCACTCACCCCCGGCCCCTTTCCTAGAGGGACAGGGGAGGAAGAAGGGCCGCAAGCCGATCGAGCTGGTCCCGGGTGAAAGTTTTCAATGTTCATCCTGGCAAGGATTTGCGTCGCATCTTAGGCCGATCGTCGGCGAAAAAATAATCCGCGTGTAAGGTCGGCGAGGGTTGTGCCGTATTCCTTTGCGATGAGTCCGGCGGCGGGGAGGTGACGAGGGGGGCATGACGCCGCCCTGAGCCTCTCCCGAGTCCGGGCCCGGATCGAGGGGAGATCGGCAATGATCGATCGCCGGGAGTCGCGACATCGAGACGGCCGGGAAGGCCGCCGGGTGCTCGTGCTCCGGGGCCCTCGTTTCGATCGGGATTCTCAGGAAGACCCAGGGACGGTCGCCCCCGATCGTCCCCAGCCCGACCGGGGGCGGTCGGGCTTCGAACACTCTCCCGAGCGGGGCGGAAACCGGATGGCATCGCGATTCGATCGCGGCCGACGGTCCACCGGCCCGGAGAGCCAGCGAGGGGCCGCCGAGCCTCATGTCGAGATGTCGCGTCGGGGGGCGCGTCGTCGAAGGCCGAGGTGAGGCGGTCCCTCGTTTTCTTCCACCCCGGAGTCGACCCGCCGCGGCGAGGGGCCCTGCCCCGCCCGCGCGCCGAGGTCGGGACGGGTGCTGGCCGTCGGCCGGATGCCGGCGGCCCGTGGTCCGGTTCATGAACAAGGATGTTCCCATGAATTCGTCACGGCGAAAATTGGCCGCGTTCCTGGAAGCGCTGGGGCTCCCGTCCTCGGCCCGTCGACCGGTCGCGACGCCCGCCAGCCCGGCGTGCGAGTCGCTGGAGGGGCGCCAGCTCCTCGCGGGCGGCCTGGGCTCTGGGATGGGCGCGATGGCCTACGGGCTCGGCGGCGCCGCCGACGTCTCCGCCACCGGCCTCTCCGCCACCGCCTTCGGCACCGGAACCGGCACCGCCCTCTCAGCGACCGGCTTCGGCGCCGGCTCCGGAGCGATGGGCGGAGGTATGATGGGGGGTGGCCAGTTCGGCGGGGCCTCGGGCCTCGGCATGGCCGGGGGTGGCTTCGGCGGCCAGGGGATGATGGGCGGCCAGGGCGGCGGATCGATGTCGGCGATGGTCATGCCGGCCGGGACCGTCGGGGCGACCGGCGTTACCACGGCGGGCCTCGGCCTCGGCCCGGGCTCGATGGGGATGGGACAGTCGGGAGGCTGGACCGGCCAGGGCATGGGCGGGGGCTTCGGCGGCCGGGGCGGCGGGATGGGCGTGGGCGGGACGGGCATGTCGGCCGCCGAGACCCAGTTGCGGACGGACATCCAGAAGCTCCAGGCCGACCAGCAGGCGATCCACGACAAGTCGCAGGTGACGCCGGCGATGGAGGCCACGGTCCGCAATGACATCAAGGCGATCAAGGGGGCCGAGACCACCACTCCCAGTTCGACGGCGGTGACGACTCTCCAGGCCGACATCAAGACGGCCCGGGCCAATGCCGGCGGCCCGACCGCCGCGCAGCTCGCCCAGATCCAGGCCGATCAGGACGCCGTCTACCAGAGCCAGGGCGTCAACGCCGCCTTGACCGGCAAGCTCGACACCGACCTCAAGGCCATCCAGACGGCGTCCGGCGTCACC
>JAJYDH010000668.1 GCA_021777685.1 Planctomycetota bacterium
GCAGCGCCAGCGGCACGCGGTCGGCGAGCCAGGTTGTCACCCCGACCAGGACGAGCGCGAAGCCCACGCCCGAGAGCAGGGCCACTGCCACCGTCGCCAGGTCGTTCCCGGCCGACCAGTGCACGAAGACCAGCCAGGCGATGAGGATCAGGAAGGTCCAGTGGACATAGATCGGGATGCCGGCGATGGTGGCGATCTTCCAGGACCAGGACATCGGGTGAGGACCCTCGCGGGCGGGATTTGTCGGGTTCGCAAGGATGGTAATCGAATCGTCCGCCCGGGGAAAGCGCCGGGCGGCGAGGGGTTCGGAACTCCGAACTCCCCGCCGCCCGGGATCGAACCAGCCTGGCGAACGGATCGGCCCCGAGCCTCCGAGCCTCGCCGCTCACCCCAGGTCGCCGAAGATCGCGAACTCCCACGGCGAGAGCCGGCCCGGCTCCGGCTCGGCCGGGGCGCCGTAGGCCGGGACCTCGGAGCGGAACGACGGCGGGCCCTGGAAGAGGCTCTCGGGCACCGACCAGAGCTCGGGGCCGAGGTTGAGGTAGATCGTCAGCGACCGGCCGCCCTCGGCCGATCGGACCATCTCCAGGACGGACGGGGCTCCGAGGTCCCCGAGGAGCCGGACGCGGGGGTGCCGGAAATCGCGGAGGACGGCGGATTCCCGGCGGAGTCTCAGCAGGTCCCGGTAGAGTCGGCGGAGCCCGGCCCGACTCGGATCGGACCAGTCCCAGGAGAGGACGGCGGAGTCGCGGGTCGACGCGGCGAACGGGTCGGGGACCTCGACGTCCCAGCCGAAATACGCGAACTCCTTCTTCCGCCCCTCGCGGACCGCCTCGACCAGCTTCGGGTCGTGGAAGTCGCTGAAGAACGGGAAGGGGTTGGTCTCGCCGTACTCCTCGCCCATGAAGAGGAGCGGCAGGCGGGGGGCGAGCAGGAGGATACCGGCCGCCAGGCGGACCGCCGCCGGGTCGAGGCTCGCGGCGTTGCGGTCGGACTTCGCCCGGTTGCCGACCTGGTCGTGGTTCTGGGTGAAGGCGACGAACCGGTCGCCGGGGAACTCGGTCGCCGGCGTGCCGTGCCTCCGCTCGCGGAACGGGCTGTACCGGCCGTCGTTGACGAAGACCGACGACATGGCCTTCGCCAGCGCGGCCGGGCCGTCGGCGAAGTCCTTGTAATAGCCGTTCGACTCGCCGGTCAGGGTGGCGTGGGCGGCGTGGTGGAAGTCGTCGGTCCAGTGGCCGCCGAGGCCGTAGCCGCCCCGGTCGACCGGCCGGAGGTAGCGGGGGGCGTCGTTCTGGTCGGTCTCGGCGAAGACGTGGATCGGCCGGCCGAGCTTGGCCCCCTCGGCCCGGGCGACCTCGGCGATCTCGCCGAGGATGTGCCGGGGGCTCCGGTCGTAGATCTGGTCGGCGGCGTCGAGCCGGAGGCCGTCGAATCGATAATCCCTGATCCACATCCGGACGTTGTCCAGGACCATCGCCCGGGCCGGGTCGCACCCCTTGTCGTCGAAATTGAGCGCCGGGCCCCAGTCGGTCTTGTACTTCTCGGTCAGGTAATGGCCGAAGGTCGGGAGGTAGTTCCCCTCCGGCCCGAAGTGGTTGTAGATGGCATCGAGGAGCACCGCCAGGCCCGCCCGATGGCACGCCTCGACCAGCCGCTTCAGCCCTTCGGGGCCGCCGTAGCTGTCCTGGACCGCGAACGGCTGGACGCCGTCGTAGCCCCAGCTTCGCGACCCGGGGAACTGGGCGACCGGCATCAGCTCGACGGCCGTGATCCCCAGGTCGAGGAGGTCGCCGAGCCGGGGGATGACCGCGTCGAAGGTCCCCTCGGGCGTGAACGTCCCGACGTGCAGCTCGTAGATGACGAGGTCGGCCCGGTCGATCCCCCTCCAGCCCCCCTCGTCCCAGGCGAACCGCTCGGGGTAGAACACGGCCGACGGTTTCGACACACCCTCGGGCTGCCACCGGGAGCAGGGGTCGGGCAGGGGGTCGCCGCCGTCGAGGGCGTAGGCGTAGCGAGTCCCGGGCGAGGGCAGGGGGGTGGTCACGCCGAAGAACCCCCGGCCCTCGTCCTCCATCGCCAGGTGCCCCCGATCGAGGGCCAGCTCGACCGCCTTCGCCTTCGGCGCCCAGACCCGCCAGCGGGCGGATTCATGGTCGAGGGGGATCACGCCGGCCGGGTGGATCTCGGGGTCGTCGATCATCGGATTTCATCCTGGAGTGTCACTCGGCGAGGCGAATCCGGCGGATGCAACTCCGGGGCCGATCGATCAGCGGAGGGTCCTGGTCGCCCGGAGGCCGGCGGCGGTGTAGCGGAACTGCTCGGCGAGGCGCGTCCGCTGGACCTTGGTCAGCGGCTTGCCCTGGCTCTCGGGCTGGGTGAGGTCGAGCCCCTCGGACTTCATCCCGGCGGCCAGCTTGGCCATGAGCGGGGTGAAGAGCTGCTCGATCCAGACCGCCCGGCGGTCCTTCTCGCGGGGGACGACCGCGTCGAGCCGGCGGGTCATCTCGGCGGACGCCTCGGAGAAGCTCCGGTAGGTGTCGATCCGGTCGGCCACGACGTCGAAGACCCGCGAGAGGTCGTCGGAGAAGCGGGCGCCCCCCTCGATCGAGGCGAGCGAGACCCTGGCCAACTCGTCGATGGCCATCGCCTGGCTCTCGTCCTCGGACCGGGTCGCGCCGCCGACCTTGACCGACACCGTCGACGCCTCGGAGAGCGCCCCGCCGGTGGTCGCGACGACCAGCGCGAACCGGTAGGTCCCGGGCGCCTCGGGGACGAACGAGGCGGTCGGGCCGTCGCCGGCCTGGAGCGCGACCCTCGGCCCCCCGGCCTGGACCCAGCGGAACCTAAGCTTGCCCCGGGGCTCGCTCCGGACGCCGTTGAGCACCACCTTCCGGCCGACCCGGGCCGTCTGGTCGTCCCCGGCGTCGGCCTTGAGCGCCTGGCCGTCGGCCTCTCGGTCGGGGTCCTCGACCTCGATCAAAAACGACCGGGCGTCGACCCCGGTGGCGTTGCCGACCACCAGCACGAACCCCAGGAGCGTGGCGTCGGCCGGGACGATGAAGTGGAGAT
>JAJYDH010000100.1 GCA_021777685.1 Planctomycetota bacterium
CCACGTGACGGTGGACCACTCGGGGCCGAAGAGCACCTATGCGATCGACGCCGACGGAGACGGGGTCCGCGAGGTGCATTGCAACACGATGGAGGGGACGTGGACGGGCCTGCGGAACTTCCTCCGGCCGTTCCGCGGGGTGAGCAAGTGGTGCCTGTCGCAGTACGTGGCGATGTTCCAGTGGGGCCATAACATCAAGGAAGTTTCGGATCAGTTCATTCAAATTATGCTGGGAATGGGACCATACACCGAATTCGCCCCATGAGCCCAACCAGGACACCCTCGTCCAGCTTGAGGAGGACTTGTAGGGCGAGGATGTCGCTGGAGGGGTAGCTCAGGTCGTCCGTGGTGCCGGTCCAAGACCCGTCCCAGGCGAAGCTGGCGTCGATCTCGGCGAGTGCTCCGGTGCGGTCAAGCACAGAATCGAGGCGACGGGTAGTGCCGAGACTCAGGAGGGCGAGCCCAGTGTCCGTCCGGTCCCGAGGAGTAGCCGTTGGCAATGTGGCTGGATGTTCCTTATCAAAGACGAGCGAGAAATGGAAAAGATCGAGAGCTTGTTGCAAAGTTTGTAAAACAAAAATCAAAACCTAAAACATTAGGATTTTCGCGATTAGCCTTAGGGGCGGGGGCTATAACGCCCGCCTTCTCGTTCTGGGTCCCCTCCTCGCAGGTTGGGGAAGGACAGACCTCGTGTCCCCGCTCCCGGGGCTATTCAACGAGAAAAGTTGCGGCGTGAGGTCGAGCGAACCTACGTCGATAAGGGCATAGGTGCCCTTCTTCAACTCCCACTTCCCGATCTCGTCGGATGACCGGATCGCGTCCATAACGACGGGCGGGGTCCGGTGTCACACCCCGTGTTGCCCCGCAAGTACAAGGTCGTGTACGTCCTACCCAGTCACAGAATTTCCAGTCCCAAGATTTTGTCCGAGAAGGCGTCGGTCGAGTTCCTCGCCATTCTCAATCGGGAGCGGACTGATCGCCTCGACTGTGAAGCCTTCGAGTGTGTCGGAGTTGATTTGCATGACCTGCTCCATGCACTCGGAATCGGCTTCGGCAATAGCAAGGGTTCAGATTACTTGGAAAGGATCTATCTCGGTAGCGGTTTGATTGGAAAAACAAAAAACCCGGAGGGTGAAACCCTCCGGGTGAAGTTGTCAGGGATGAGCCGACCAGTTTGTCACAAAAATTGTCACAACCCGAGAATACCGGATTGTCACAAAATTGTCTTGTCGTAAGTCCTTTCGTCTGCTGCGGTTAAAAATGGGCGATGCAGGACTTGAACCTGCGACCCCCAGCGTGTCGAGCTGGTGCTCTAGCCAACTGAGCTAATCGCCCTGAGTGAGACAACATCTTAATGAATCGGAAAGAGATGTCAAGTCAAGTTTTCGCTGACACTATCGGATATCGCGTCCTCGACCGACCGGGTGCGCCAACGGATTCTGGCATCTCGCCTCGGAGGTGGTTACAAACCGATTCTTCGTGGATGTCGCCCCTCGCGGGACGATGCAATCACGCTCCCTTCTAATCTCGATCTCCTCACTCCACTCCAACGTCATTGTCGAACAGGCCTTCGTCCTGACCAAGGAGTTGGAGAACGCCGTCGATTCCGCACCGAAGGGACAGGTGATCGATCGGCGCGAGTCGCTCTGGCCTGCTCGGCCACGGCCGCGACTTCGTCCCGAGGGCCCTGGAATCCTCGCTCCGGTCGCGGGCCCATCGTGGCCGATCGATGTCGCACGGAGGGGAACGCCGGCCATTCGGTAATCGACCAGACATGATCCGCCAACCCGGCCGCCATTGCCGGCGACTGCTTCCGCCAATCACCCAGGTCATCTTTGATCCGTGACGTCCGAACCGGCCACCAGAAACTGTACACATACATCGTCATACAGGTCACCGACTCATGATGCCGCCGGTCCTAGTTGAACCGGTATGCCTTCCGGGCGTCGCGATGGCGGTCCGTGCCGTTCTGACGCTCCACGAACGCCGTGTTGATCGATCGGCTCGCCTTCGACGTCCCCAACGCCGCGATCACCGCCGCCATCGTGCCGAAGACGACCCGCGTGGCGATCGACACCACGCGTTCCTTCTCTCGCGTCTTCTCCACCACGGCGTAGGTCAGGCCCTTCGGTGCGACCTTGTAAGGGGCCCTGGGACGGCCTGGCTTGCCGGTCCGGGGCGGCGAGATCGTCTCCCCGTAGGACCCCCAAATCGCATCCTCGTCGGCCGGATACCCGTCGGTGGTGAACAGGTCCATCAGCCGGCCCCCGGTGCGCCGCTTGAAGTCGTTGACCACCGCTACGACGTTCTCGGTCGTCCGCTCGCCGGCCACGACGCCGATCACCGGCCGACTCTCGGCATCGATCGCGAGATGATCCCGGGTATCTCCCTTGCGGTCATCGGCCGGGCTGGTCCGGTCGCGATTCTTCTCCTTCTTGGCGACGAAGGACCACTTCTCATCGAATTGGGCCTCGCGCGTGAGGGGGGGAAATCGCGACCAACTCGTCGTGAAGGTCGCGGGAATGATCGCCAGCGATCCGTCTGTAGCGGCCGACCGCGCCGCGATCGACCTTGCAGAGCCGACCGGTCTGTCGGACGCCGCACCCCTCGGCGATGTGCTCCAGGACCGATTCGGCTCTCTTTCGAGGGGAGTCGGGAGTCGAGGAGGGGGGTCCCCTTCCGCTCCGAGAAGCGAACCTTGCAGGCCCGGCAGCGGAGCATGCGCCGGGCCTTCTCCGGCCCATAGCGACTGGTCACCGAGAGATTTCCCGCCCGCCGTTCGCCGTATTCAGGGCACTCCGAATTCAAGCGGCAGAAGCGAGAGAAGTCGTCCATGGCGCGGCCCCGCCGGTGCGATCCTCAAGGTTGATAGCCGGTTGCGTCACATCCGCGTGATAGACGAAAGGTCGGCGACGTGCGACACTGATCGGCCACGAGGGACGATTTCACACCGCCATGATAATCTACCCCCATGACCGTCCAATGGCCGACCCGCCGACATCCCGGGACTGCCCCGGTCGGTCGCGCGGGGAAAGTGACAGTCGCCCAGATGCCAGCTTCCAAAGAGCTTGCGGGAGATCCCACCTTGGGGGAACATGGATACGCGACCGACCGGGCATTCGATCGACGACAAGACAAAAGCCCCACGATCGAAGGCCCTGACCGCCGCCTGATGAATCCGCCAAGACGACGAACGGATCGAGCATGCATCGCGAATACCACCCCGCCGACATGCATCATCTGCGGGCGCACGCCTTCGGCGACGACGGGGCTCACCACGACCATCACCATGACGGCCATCATCATCACGACGACCCCCGGTCGCTGTACACATTCACGGCGATCCTCGGCGTCCTGATCGGCGGCGACCTGATCTTCGGCTGGCTGGGGTGGGAACAGTTCCGGGCCCCGCTGGGAATCTCGCTGGCGTGGGTCGCGGCGATCCTGGGCGCCGTCCGGATCGTCTACGGGGCGGTCGAGGCCCTGGCGGAAGGGCGGATCGGCGCCGACATCGCGCTGGCCCAGGCTTGCGTGGCGGCGATCATCATCGGCCAGCCGTTCGTGGCGGCCGAGGTCGTCTTCATCGCACTGGTGGGCGAAGTCCTGGAGGCCGTCACCTTCGCCCGGACCCAGCGCGAGATCCACCGGCTGCTCGACCAGACCCCCCGGACGGCCCGGGTCCGTCGCGATGGCGTGGAGCAGGAGATCCCGGTCCCCCAGGTCGTCCCCGGCGACCTCGTCCTGGTCCGCGCCGGCGAGCGTGTGCCGGTCGACGGCCCGGTGCTGGTCGGCCGGTCGAGCGTCGACCAGTCGGCCCTCACCGGCGAGTCGATGCCGGTCGACAAGGGACCGGGGGACTCGGTGTTCACCGGCACGATCAACCAGTTCGGCCTGATCGAGGTCCGCGCGGAGAAGGTGGGGCACGAGTCGACCCTCGGACAGGTCCTCCGGATGGTCGCCGAGGCCCAGCACCGCAAGGCCCCGCTCGAACGCGAGGCCGATCGCTACGCCCGCTATTTTCTCCCCGTCGTGGAAGTCGTCGCGGTCCTGACCGTCGCGGCCGGATACCTGTTCCGCTGGCCCGACACGTGGTCGAGGGCCGTGGCGGTCCTCGTCGTCGCCTGCCCTTGTGCCCTGATCCTGGCCACGCCCGCCGCCGTGCTCGCGGCGATGGCCTGGCTGGCCCGGCACGGGATCTTGATCAAGGGGGGCGCCGCGCTGGAGCGGCTGGCGAGGTGCGACACCTTCGCCTTCGACAAGACCGGCACGCTCACCAGGGGCCGCCCCGAGCTGGCCGGAATCCACCCGATCGGCGATCGGGCCGAGGACGATGTCCTCGCGCTTGCCGCCATCGCCGAGTCGAGCAGCAAGCACCCCCTGGCCGGCCTGATCGCCCGGACGGCCGCCGATCGGGGGCTCGCGAGCCCCGCCGCGTTCGACGTCGAGGCGACACCGGGCGCCGGGGTCTCGGCCCGCTATCGGATCGAGGGCGAGGCGGAATCCTCGGCCGACCATCGCGTGCTGGTGGGAAATCGACGCTTGATGGAGGAGTCGGGCGTCCCGCTCGGCCCGGCCGAGGCCTCGCTGGAGGGGCTGGACGCCCGGGGCGAGACCCCGCTGATCGTCGCCGTGGACGGCCAGGTCGTCGGCCTGATCGCGGCGAGGGACGCCGTCCGCCCGGAGGCCCATGACGTCGTCCACGACCTGAAGCACCTGGGGATCACCGAGGTCGCCCTCCTCACCGGAGACCGGGGGCCGGCCGCGCGCTCCGTGGCGAAACGGGTTCATATCAAGCTTGTCGAGTCCGAACTGTTGCCGCTCGACAAGGCCCGCTGGATCGAGGACCGCCAGAAGGCCGGCCGCCGCGTGGCGATGGTCGGCGACGGGATCAACGACGCCCCCGCGCTGGCGAAGGGGGACGTCGGCATCGCGCTCGGCGCGATGGGATCGGACCTCGCGGCGGAGGCGGGAGACCTCGTCGTCCTCGGCGAGCCGCTGGCGAACCTCCCCGACCTGGTGAAGCTCTCCCGCGCGACGGTCGCGATCATCCGCCAGAACATCCTGATCTTCGCGTTCGGACTGAACGCCGTCGCGATGACCTCCGCCGCGCTCGGCATCCTCGGCCCGATCCCCGCGGCGATCCTCCACCAGCTCGGCTCGTTCCTGGTCCTGCTCAACAGCATGAGGCTCCTCTGGTTCGGCGACTGGAAGTCGACCGCGCCGGTCCGCGGCCTCCGGAGCCTCGGCCGGTCGATCCATCGCCTCGACGATCGGCTCGACCCCGGCCTCGCCTTCGAACGCCTCATCGCCCGCTGGCGAGTGCTCCTGGGTCTCGCTTTCGTCGCCCTATTGGCCGTCTACGCCACCTGGGGCTGGACGGCGATCGGTCCGGGAGAGGTTGGCATCCTCCGTCGATTCGGGCGATTTGCCGGCGTGCTCGAACCGGGGTTGCACCTCCGGCTCCCGCCCCCGATCGAGTCGGTGTCGAGGCTCGCGCCCGGTCGGGTCCGGAGCGTTGAGGTCGGCTTCCGCTCCGAGGGGACCGGCTCGGCCGGCGCGATCGGCTGGGGGGCCTCCCACGAGCGGGGGACCGCCGCGAGGGCCGAGGACGAGGCCCTCCTCATCACCGGAGACGGCCAGCTCGTCGAGGTCGCCGCGACCGCCGAATATCGGCTCGACCCGTCCCCCGAGTCGCTCCGCCGGCTCGCCTTCGGGACCCTGGACGCCGAGGGCGCCCTCCGCCCCCTGGCCGAGTCGAGCATCCGCGAGGTGATCGGCCGCCGGGGGCTCGACGACCTCCTGACCCGCGGCCGCCTCGACGCCGAAGGGGCCTCCCGAACCGCCCTCCAGAATCGAGCGGACGGCTCTAAGCTCGGCCTCATCATCACGGCCGTCTCGTTCCAGGACGTCCACCCGCCCCTCGCCGTCGTGGACGCCTACCGGGACGTCTCCCGGGCCGAGAGCGACCGCCTCCGCCGCCTGGCCGAGGGCACGACCTATCGCGAGACCCGGCTCGCCATCGCCGGCGGCCTCGCCTCGGCCGCGATCGACCGGGCCGAGGCCGACCGCCTCGGCCGGCTCGCCCGGGCCTCCGGAGAGTCCGACGCCTTCCTCGCCCGCCTCAAGGGCCGCGACGGCGCCCCGGGCCTGGCCGACCACCGCCTCTACTGGGAGACAGTCGCCGGGGCATTCGCCGGCAAGGACAAGGTCATCCTCGAACCGTCCGCCGGCCGCCGCCAGTTGTTCCTGCCCGAACTGCCGGCGGGGCTGGAACCGGCGGTCATGCCGAAGTAGGGTGCGTCGAGCCCTCGAATTGTCGAATCCAAGGATCATCATCGGATGCGTCACCCTCTCCGCCGGATCATCGGCCTCCTTTCCCTCGGCCTGCTGGCCATCCTGGCGTATCGCTCGTTCGTCATCGTGGACGAGACCGAATACGTGCTCGTCACCGAGTTCGGCCGGACCGTCGACGTTCTCGGCGACGACCCGGGCGAATCTGGCCTGCACGCGAAGCGACCCTGGCGGTCGAGCATCGCCGTCGACCGCCGGCTCCGCGTGTTCGACCCTCCCCCTCGCGAGATGATCACCGGCGACAAGCGGAACCTGGAAGTCTCCAGCTACGTCGCCTGGCGGGTGTCCGACCCCCGCCGGTTCGTCGCTGCGGCCGGGACGCTCGACTCGGCCGAGGCCCGGCTCAACGAGCGGGTCTCGGCCGCCCTGAGCGACGCCCTCGGCCGTCGCGACCTCGCCAGCCTCGCCTCGACCGACCCGGCCGTCTGGCGGCTCGGGGCCCTGACCGACGAGGTCCTCGCCGCCGTCGCCCCGGCCGCCAGGGACGAGCTGGGGGTCGACGTCCTCGACGTCCGGCTCAGGCGGTTCAACCACCCGGTCGAGGTCCGGCCGGCCGTCTTCGACCTGATCCGGGGCGAGCGGAAGCAGGTCGCCGAGCGGCTCCGGGCCGAGGGGGAGTCGCAGTACCAGATCCTCAAGGGGCAGGCCGAGCGCGACCGCGACGCGATCCTGGCGAAGGCCGACGCCGAGGCCGACCGCATCCGGGGCCGGGGCGACGCCGAGGCGACCCGCCTCCTCAACGAGGCCCACGCCCGCGACCCCAAATTCTACGAGTTCGTCCGGACCCTGGAGACCTATCGGGCGATCCTCGACGATCGCGCGACCCTGGTCCTCTCCTCCGCCTCCCCCCTGCTCCGCCTGCTGACCAGGGGGCCCTCCGAGGACCAGTCCCGGGAAGAGTCCACCCCCCCCGCCGACAAGGTGGCCTCGCCGGCCGGGGGGCGGCCGTGAAACCCCGCCACTGGCCGGCCATCTTGATCGTCGTGGCGACTCTCGCGGGCCTGGCGAGCGGCTGGATCACGGTCCAGCCCGGCGAGGTGGCCGTGGTCCGTCGCCTGGGCCGGGTCCTGCCCGAGACGTGGGGCCCCGGCCCTCACTGGGGATGGCCGCTCGGGATCGACCGGACGACGCGGCTCCGACTCGACGAGGTCCGCCGGCTCGAATTCGGGCGGGTCGACACGCCCGGCCCGCTCGATGCCCCCGGCCTGGGCGAGTACCTGACCGGCGACCACAACATCGTCCGGGCCCGGGGGGTCGTCCAGTTTCGCGTGGCCGATCCCGTCGCCTTCCTCCTCCGCGCCGAGGATCTCGACCAGATCCTCGCCCGCTCGACCGAGGCGAGCCTGGCCCGCGCCCTGGCCTCGCGGGGGATCGACGACCCGCTCAGGGGCCAACGCTCCCGGGTCGCGGCCGAGGTCCGGGACGAGCTGGCCCGTTCGGTCGAAGCGCTCGGGCTGGGCGTGGCGATCCTGGGCGTGAACCTGACCGACGCCCGGCCCCCGGTCGAGGTCGAGCCCGCCTTCGCCGAGGCGCAGGCCGCCCAGAGCGAGCGCGACCGCCGGATCAACGAGGCGAAATCCCTGCTCGGGACCCTCCGCCCCGCCGCGCTCGCAACTGCCGAGGGCGCGACCGACGCCGCCCGGACCAGGGCCGCCCGCGACGTCGAGATGGCCCGGAGCCGCGCCGACCGGTTCCTCAACCTCCTGGCCGAGGCCGACCGCTCGCGGACCCTGACCGTCCGCCGCCTCTACCGCGACGCCCTCCGCGACCTCTTGCCCCGAGTCCGCCGGAAGGTCCTGATGACCCCCGACGAGCCCGTCGACCTCGGCCTCTTCGGCGTCGGCCCGGAGTGATCACCGGCGAGTCGGCGGGCCATTGTCCCGCGACTCCCACGCGTCGAGGTCGCACCACGGCCCCCGGCTCCGGAACGTCGGCGGCGGGAGCGATTCGGCCCGCCTGATCGCCCCGGCCGTCGAGAGGTCGTCGCGCCGGGTCCCCTGCCCCCGGAAGATCTTCAGGCCCCGGCTCCTCGCCAGGATCTCGCGCCGGCTTCGCCCTTCGGGAGCGTCCGGCCAGGGCTTGGGATGCTCGGCGAAGTCGAAGAAGACCGGCACGAGCCGGGTCATGTAAGCCCAGTAGTCCGGGTTGTCGGTCTGGATGACGAACAGCCCGCCGGGGGCGAGGGCCCGGTGGACGTCCGCCAGGAACCGGGGGGTCACCAGCCGGAGGTGGGCCTGTCGGTGGTCGTGATAAGGCTGGGGATGGTAGAGGTGGACCTCCGCGATGCTGGACGCTCCCACATACGCCCCCATCAGCGTCTGTGCGTCCTTGACCGCGAATCGGACGTTGTGGAGTCCTCGCTGGTTCGCACGCCGGGTCGCGTATCGGATCACGACGGGGAGGATGTCGCTGGCGAAATGGTCGAATTCGGGGCGGGCCAGCGCACTTTGCAGGGTAAACCGCCCGTTGCCGCAACCCAGTTCCAGCACGACCGGGGCGACCCGGCCGAAGATCCCCGCCCAGTCGAGCGGCCCCGGCGGGGGCAATCGCTTGATGGCCGTCCGGGCCCAGCGCTCCTCGGGCAGGATCTCGCCGGGGATCGGGACCCCGAATTCTTCCTCGATCATCGTTCGATCCCCTCCGCCGTCCGCCATCATTCGCGGCCGGCCCCGGACGCCCTGCCCAGGGCCTCCCGGTCCCTCTCGGCGAGCAAGAGCGGGAAGAACCGCAGGCGGTGGCCCCTCGACGCGTCGTAATAGGCCAGCTTCGTCCCCCGCCCGCGGAAGGTGAGCAGGGGCGGGTCCGTCCTCCTTGGCGGGCCCGAGTGGGAATCGGGCCATCTCGACGAGAGACTTGCCGTTGAAGAGGAACAGCGCCCGCTCTCGGTGGCGGCCATGAGCACGAGCCTGAAAAACGATTCAAAATGCCCGGGATCGATGGCCAGGTCCAGCCCGCGCACCTTCGCCGGGTCGATCCTGTTGGGGAGGGCCCGTCCCGCGTAGGCGATGGCGTCAGAAATCGGGGCGACGTCCATGACGTCCGGGATCATCGCCGGGTCGGAGATCGGCGCGAACAGCGGCCCTTGCTCGCGGGAGCAGGCCAGCCCCGTCACCGGGCCCGTCGGCAGGCGAAACTCCCTTCGATCCGTTCCCGTCCCCAGGTCGAGGACGTGAATCGAGCTGCCCCCGGACACCGAGGCGAAGAGGGCCTTGCCCCGGACGGCGAGCGGGTCGGGCTTGAACGGCACCTCCACGCGTTTCATCTCGGCCGCTTCGAGGGCGTCGACGTACGCCAGTTGACCATCCTCCGGCAGGGCGATGATCAGGGTGACATCGTCCGCGAGCATCACCCAACCCCCGATCCCGGGCAGAGCCACCGACCCTTCGGGCACGCCTTCCCGGCCCGCCCCTCCCGGCAATACAGGCCGATCCTGCGGCTGGGCCCGGACCGGTGCCGCGAGTCCCAGGATCGGCGCGACCGCGACCAAACCGGCGGCCCTTCGTCCGATCGGCCACACCGTACCGCCCGACGAACAACCAGGACCGCGTTCCGAAAGCGTGACCGCCGTGGACATGACAGGCTCCTCTCGTCAAGGTCACCGTGGCAGGCCCCAGGATCAATCTCATGCCGCACTTTGCCAGAAGATGATGGTCTACGCCACAAGCTTGACCACGGACTGACATAGCGTCACCTCTCGCTGATCCCGACTGGATCTGGGCCTTCACGCAACTTACTTCACCGTCACTGCCTTCGGAGATCACCTGTTCGGCACTGTCGGCTGAGATTCCTCCTGCCAGCGATTGCGGACCGCTCGCTCTTGCTTCCAGCAACGATCCAGCGGCAGCACCAGGAACCGCGCCGTCGTCCGACGACTTCGCCCCCTGTATCGGGCCTTCTCCTCAGTATCGCGGCCTGCGGTTGATCCGCTCCACATGCATGGTCATTCGTCCGCACTCGATGGCACGCCGAACTCTTCGGGCGGGAAGGCGATCGTCCTGGCGTACTTCTCCGAACCAAGAGCCCCGATCGCCTTGGCCAACTCGGGCACCGCCAGGAACACCGCATCCGACACCACATCCGCATGACGTCTCCGGGCTGACGCCTCGCCCTGGCCCTCCTCGAACGGCGGCGCCAACCGGCCCACGAAATCCCGCGGGGCCTTCAATTCGGGCAGGTGTCTCGGCATCGTGGCCAGGTCGGCCCGCTCCTGATCGCTCATCTTGTCCCGCCGCCTGACGATCAGCCAGCGATGCTTGAAGAGGAACGCCGACTTCCCGATCGACGCCATGACCACGACCCGACCTGACGACCTCCCGATCGGCTTCGGCCCGCTCCGCGACCGACACCTTCCCGGCCACGATGGACGCCGCCTCGGCGACTCTCGGCTGAGGGTGACGTACGGTCCCGAAGACTACCCTCGTCATGATCTCGACCACCCGCCCCTTCTCCCGACGCTTCTCGACCGTGGCGTGGTTCATCCCCCCGGGCCGATCGTGCGTCCGGAAAGGCGGCACTTGCACGATCGGCAGTCGAGCATCCGTCGTCGTTCGTCCTTGCCATGGCGTGCGCGGACGGTCAGGTTGCCGGCCCCTCGGTTGCCATGGTCGGGGCATTCGCTCAGCCTGGCGACCAAGAGGCGGGATAGATCCTCGGTCATGGCGACACTCCCCTGATCCATGCGGCGGCAGGAGACGGCCCAGGTCGATAGCGTCACACATACCAAGGACTTATGCCGTTCCGCATCCCTGGGACACCACCCGGGCGATGGAAGAGGACGGGGGGCATGCGACGAGCCGGCGAGAGGGCGACCTCTCGGGATTCCGGCTCGCGGATTTGGCCGGGGAGTGGCCGCACATTATAATAACTCCCGCACGTCTCGCCCCGCCGCTCCCGCACGTCCCGAAAGGAGCCCGACCGTGGATCATCGCCCCTCCGAAGACCTCCTGGAGTCTTCACATCCGTTCCCCGGGACCTATCAGATCAAGGCGATCGGGACGCCCGATGACGATTTCGTCGGCCGGGTCGTCGAGGCCGTCGTGTCGGAGCTGGCGACCCCCGAGGAGCTGGACCACAAGATCCGTGTGACGCCCGGCGGCCGACACGTCTCGCTGACGATGGAGATGAGCGTCCAGAGCGCCGACCAGGTCCGGGCGATCTACGCCCGGATTCGCGACGTCAAGGGGCTGACCCTCCTGTTCTGAGGGGGGGACTCGCCCCGCGAGAGGCCCCCCGAAGTCGTCGGGCGATCTTCACGCCCTCACGCCCGGGCGGGTTGACCGGACGTCGGGCCAGCCCGTAGAGTGATCCGAGACGGCGTCGGGCGATCGTGACCCGATGCCGCCCGGCGCGACGAAGGCCCGGAGACCGAAGCCGACCCATGACTGAACGGATCGACCTATCCCGGGCCGACGACCCGCGCGACGTCGTCCATCGGGTCGTGGCCTGTCTGGCGCAAGGTGGCGTCGTCGGCCTGGCGACGGAGACCACCTACGGGCTCCTCGCCGGCGCCTTGAGCCCTCCGGCCGTCGACCGGCTCCGCCTCCTGGCCGGGCCGGCCTCGTCGGAGCCGCCGACGCTGTTCCTCCGGGGGGCCTCCGAGGTCGACGACTGGGCGGATGTCTCCCCGGAGGCCGGCCGACGGCTCGCCCGGCGGGCCTGGCCGGGGCCCGTGACGCTCGTCCTTCCCACCTCCGAGCGGGGCCTGGCCGGCCGACTGCCCGCCGAGGTCCGGTCGTTCCTGATGCCCGACGGGTCGATCGCGCTCCGATCCCCGTCGAACCGGATGGTCCGCGAGGTCCTCCGGCTCCTGCCCGGCCCGACGATCCAGGTGGACCCGCCGGCCGGGCCCGACGGGGCCGCGATGGGCGCCGAGGATCTGGCGGGGCTCGACGGCCTGGACATGGTCGTGGACGTCGGCCCGACCGAGTTCGGCGGCCCGTCCACCGTCGTCGAGGTCGGGGCCGACCGCTGGTCGGTCGTCCGGCCGGGCGTGGTCCCCGAGGACGTCCTGGCCCGGATGGCCGGCACGATCCTCCTGTTCGTCTGCACGGGGAACACCTGCCGGAGCCCGATGGCCGAGGCCCTCTGCAAGGTCCTGCTCGCCCGACGCCTCGGCTGCGAGATCGGCGGGCTGGTCGACCGAGGTTTCGTCGTGCTCTCGGCCGGGGTCTCGGCGATGGACGGGATGCCCGCCGCGACGCACGCCGCCGAGGTCGTCAGGTCCAAGGGAGGCTCGCTCGACGAGCACCAGAGCCGGCGGGCCGCCGCCGACCTCGTCCGCCACGCCGATCACATCATCGCCATGACCCTCGACCACCTGGACGTCCTGCTCGATCAGGTCCCCGACGCCGCCCCCCGGGCCCGGCTCCTCGACGCCTCCGGCGACGACATCGCCGACCCCGTCGGCTCCGACCTGGCGACCTACCACCGGACCGCCCGCCAGATCGAGACCCACCTCGGCCACCTCCTCGACGAGCTGGGCTTCTGACCCGGCGGGTCAATAGAGCTTGCTCGCCGGGTAATACCGCCGGATCACGACGGCCCGGAGCCTCGCCAGCACGATCAGGTTCGCCAGCTTGGCCCAGATCAGCCAGGATGTGAGCGCCCGGGCCTCGATGAAATCGGTGAGCCCGAAGGCGAAGAACGCCAGCGCATAGCCGATCTCGATCGCCGCTCGGCCCCGCCGCAGATACCGGGCCAGGACCAGCAGGCCGAACACGACCCACGCCGTCCCTTCGAACAGGTTGAAGGCGTGGACATAGCCGGGCATGGGGAAGTCGCCCGGCGCGACCGGCCGGTATCGCCACCAGGTCCGGGTCCAGAGCAGGTCGAGGATCATCCCGCCACCCCCGCCATCCGACGGCCGATCGCCAGTCCACAAATCCAAGATCTCAGATCTCAGATCTCAGATCTCGGATCTCGGATCTCGGATCTCAGATCTCAGATCTCAGATCTCAGATCTCAGATCTCAGATCCGATATCCGGCCCGCCGAGGACGTGGACGAACCGCTCGGCCAGCCCTTCAACGTCAACCTCGGCGACCGAGGGGACGAGCCGCCGCTCGTTGAGCAGGGCCGCGACGCGGGGGTCGGACGCCACGGGCCGGGTCAGCACGACCTGGCCGCCCCGGGCGAGCCTCGGCAGGAGCGCGGCGATCCCGACGGTGGTCCCGAAGTAGTCGAGGTGGTCGTTGAGGGTCGCGACCATCGCCGGACCCCGGTGGATGCCGACCCTCACGGCCAGGTCGCGGGTCTTCTCGCCCGAGGCCAGCGCGGCCGGGATCTCGATGGCCGCCCGGACCGCCGCGGCGGGGTCGGCGAAGGCCGAGACGGTCCCCTCGTGGACGGTCTTGACCATCGCCCCTCCCTCGCGGCGGACCAGCTCGCCGATCAGGCGGAACTGCTCCATGACGATCGCGAACGCCCGGGCGTCCCCCAGCTCGGAATAGAGGTCGACCGGCCGGTCGAGGTCGGTGACGACCAACGTCACCGTGTCGAGGCTGATGAGCTGGCCGGGCGAGAGGACCTCGCCGGGGAAAAGCTCGCGGAAGAGGGCCAGCGACGACGCCCGGGCCGCCGTCAGGGCGTCTTCTCGGGGGGCCATCCGCTCGACCCGGACGAGGATCTCGGAATCGTGTTCGTTGGCCAGGGCGAACACCTGCGAGCCGGCCCGGAGCGTCCGGGCGAGATCGGCGTCCGGCCCGCGCTTCAGGCCCAGGTCCCACCGCCGGGCGGTCGCGCCGGGCTCGACCCGGAAGTCGACCGCGTAGGGGAGCTGCGGCCCCCGGAGCCGGTACGACCCGGCCTCCAACGCCAGGTCGAGCACGACCCGCTCGCCCGGGGCCACCCTCGCCTGGGCCGCGACGTGCGGCGAGTGCGACGGGCTCCCCGCGCAGTAGGTGGCCACGTCGGTCTCGCGGATCTCGGGGTGGACCCGGAAGATCAGCTCGACCGAGTTGGCGAAGTCGAGGTCGAAGTCCAGCCGGCACGACTCGCACGAGCCGTGCTCGCGGAGCGCCCTCAGGGTGTCGATCACCTGCGAGGGAATCCGGCAGACCGGACAGAGGATGTCCCAGAGGAGCATCAACACCCCCTCGGCCGCCCCTCGGAAGCAGGCGTCGACGACCTGATTGGCGTCGACGCCCAGCCGCCTGGCCAGGGCCAGCGGCCGGATTCGCGCGACCTCCTGCGCCGGGGCCAGCTCCAGGAAGTCGCCCAGCCGCTCGACGACCATCGGGTCGAACCCCCGCGAGCCCAGCCTGTCGAGCCAGACTTCGAGGCGTCGCCGGCGGTCGGGCGGCAGCGGCTCGGGGGCCTCGAACGGGTCGACGCTCGGGTCGCGCCCGAGCTTGCCGCCGAGGGTCGCGTCGATCCTCCGGTAGACCCGGTCGATGTTCTTCC
>JAJYDH010000101.1 GCA_021777685.1 Planctomycetota bacterium
TCGGCCCTGATCCAGTGGTCGCTCATCAGCATGCCCCGGCCGACGTCGCGGCGGGGCATGTGGCAGTCGACGCATCCGGCCTCGGGCGATCGGGGGCAGGCGACCTGATCCGGGGCCGAGTGGCAGGACCGGCAGGTCGCGTTGTAGCCGGCCCGGTCGGTCGAGGCCCGCGCGTGGGGGTCGTGGCAGGTCGAGCAGGCCAGCTTGCCGCCGCCCTTCAGGAAGCATGCCGACTGCATCAGGCCGACCGGCTGGAACCGGACCAGGGCGGCGTTGTCGACCCGGATGCCGCCGGGCGTGACCATCTCGGGGAGCCGGTGGCAGGCTCCGCAGAGCTTCATCTCGCCCCGGGCCATCGCGCCGTCGAGCCCGAAACCCGGCGGCCAGGCTCCCCCCGCCTCGGCGCGTCGGGCCGCCTCGACGTGCCCCCGGGCCGGGCCGTGGCAGCGCTCGCACGAGACGTTGGGGATCATCGTGGCCTCGTCCAGGAAGCCCGGGCCCCGGTCCGAGGGGACCGTGACGTGGCACTCGAAGCACTTCCGGGTGTCCGACGCGGAGAGGACCAGGCCGTGGGGCGTGTTGCCGGGCCGGCCGGTCGCCTCCATCTGGCCGGGCGTCAGGCCCGCGCCCTTGAGGTGGGCGAAGAAGGTCAGGCGATGCTCCAGCGCCGAGGGCCGGGCGGGGTCGCGGTCCAGGAGGCTGACGAACGTCGTGGCGTGCCGGCCCGAGCCGAAGGCGTACTCGATCGGGAACCGCTCGGAGCCCGACCCCTCCCGCCGCTCGGCCGAGGGCCGTCCGCCCTCGGTGGCGAACCGCCAGGAGACGCCGGGGCGCTCGGGGTCGTCGAACGTCCGGCCGTCGAGCTTCCGGGCCGCCGACGACCGGCTCGCCGGTCGGAGCGTCCGCGAGTGCCCCGACCGCGAGTGCGCCGCCGCCTCGCCGGGATGACAGGCCGCGCACGCCCGGTCGCCGACGTATCGGGCATAGTCCGGGTCGATCGGTGCGGCCTCGAACCGCGCCCGGCCCGTCTCGGCCCCCGGCGGGCGTGTGAGCCACCAGGCGACCCCGGCGAAGGCCAGGACGAACCCGAGCCCGATCGCCGGGGCCTCCCATGCGGAGGGCCTGGCGGGGTCGGGCTCGGTCGGCGGCATCACTTCCGAGGAGGACATGGTCGCCTCTCGGCGAAGGCGATCAGGCCCGGAGAGTCGAGGCGAAGTCCTCGCCCTTCGCGGCGGCGGGCTCGGGGACGACCCGGCCGATCCCGTGGTAGGTGAAGCCCAGCTCGGCCATCTGCGCCGGGTCGTAGAGGTTCCGGCCGTCGAAGATGACGGGCTGGCGGAGCAGGCGGATCATCACGTCGAAGTCGGGGTTGCGGAACTCGTTCCACTCGGTGACGATCGCCAGGGCGTCGGCCTGCTCCAGGGCGCCGTAGGGGCGGTCGCAGTAGATCAGCTTGTCGCCGTAGATCTCCTTGACGTTGGCGATGGCCTCGGGGTCGTGGACCCGGACGGCGACGCCGGCGGCGAGGAGCTGGTCGATCATGACCAGGGCCGGGGCCTCGCGGATGTCGTCGGTCTTGGGCTTGAAGGCGAGCCCCCAGACGGCGACGGTCTTCCCCTCGGCGTGGCCGTCGAAGTGGTCGAGGATCTTCTTCGCCAGGATGTCCTTCTGGGCGTCGTTGACGGCGTCGACGGCGTCCATCATCAGCGAGGGGACGCCGGCGGTCCGGGCCATGTGGATGGCGGCGCGGACGTCCTTGGGGAAGCAGGAGCCGCCGTAGCCGACGCCGGGGAAGAGGAAGCTGAAGCCGATCCGCTGGTCGTGGCCGATCCCCCGGCGGACCTCGTTGATGTCGGCGTGGTACCGCTCGCAGAGGTTGGCCATCTCGTTGATGAAGCTGATCTTGGTCGCCAGCATGCAGTTGGCGACGTACTTGGTCATCTCGGCCGACTCGGGCGTCATGGCCAGGAACGGCCGCTCGGTCCGGAGGAAGGGCCGGTAGAGGTCGTGGAGCTGCTCGATGACCTCGGGCCGCCGGGCGCCGACGACGACGCGGTCGGGCTTGTTGAAGTCGTCGATCGCCGCGCCTTCCTTGAGGAACTCGGGATTGCTGGCGATGTCGAAGGGGACGTCGGTGATCTCGGCCATCCGGCGGGCCAGCTCGGCGTTGGTGCCGACCGGCACGGTGCTCTTGATGATGATCGTCTTGGGGCCGGTGAGGTTCTCGGCGATCTCGCGGCCGACGGCCCAGATGCCGTTGAGGTTCGCGCCGCCGTCCTCCCCCTGCGGCGTGCCGACGGCGATGAAGACCAGCTCGGCCTCGGCCATCCCGGTGGGCAGGTCGGTGGTGAACTTGAGCCGCCCGTCGCGGGCGTTGCGGCGGACCAGCTCGGCCAGGCCCGGCTCGTAGATCGGCACCCCGCCATTATTGAGCATCTCGACCTTGGCGGCGACCTTGTCGATGCAGACGACGTCGTTCCCGCTCTCGGCGAGGCAAGTCCCTGTGACCAAGCCCACGTAGCCCGTTCCGACGACGGCGATTTTCACGGATGTCTATCCTCGACGGTGGGTCCGGCCGGGCCTCTCCCGACCCGAGCCCGGACGTTCCTTCATCTCCCGGCTCCGGGAAAGTTTAGAATAAGACGGCTCGCGGGGGAAGGCGGATTATCCCCTCCGAATTGTCCGGGACGATCTCTGTCCCCGACGATCAGCAGGAATCCCGCCCCAGCCCCAGCGCCTCCCGGAGCGCCCGGCGGGCGGCCTCGGCCCCTTCGCGTTCGTAAAGGTCGAGCCATCGGGGGTCGGCGGCCTCAGCCAGGGCCCGGCGGCGGTCGTCGGGGTCGGCGACCCGCGCCAGGACCTCGGGCCGGATCTCGGCGAGCAGCGCGACCAGGCCCGCCGCGGCCTGCCCGAGCGCCGAGGCCGCCCGGTCGCGCAGGGCCGCCGCCAGGGCCGGGCTCGCGCCCGAGGTCGAGACGGTCAGGGTCAGCGGCCCGTCCCGCCAGGTCGCCGGGACCGAGAAATCCCCCGAAGCCGGGTCGCTCGCCGAGTTCACCCAGACCCCCAGCCGCCTCGCGTCGAGCACGACCCGTCGGTTGACCTCCGCCGGCGCCGCCGCGATCGCCAGCGAGGCTCCGCCCAGGTGCTCGGGCCGATAGGGCTCGGCCAGGACTTCAACGCCGGCCATCTCCACCCCGCCCGACGGGTCGACCCCGATCACCCGGGCCCCCGACTCGACCAGGCCCGCCGCCTTCCGCCTCCCGACCGCCCCCAGCCCCACCACCACGACCGTCCGCCCCCGGAGGTCCAGCTCGATCGGATAGCCCGGCATCGATCCTCCTCAGGCGGGCGTCCAGCGGAGCAGGGTCTCGGCCCGTTCCAAGACGAACCCAAGCGAGCCGGCCAGCGCCCTCGACGCGGCGTTCTCCGGGGTCGTCACCCAGAGGGGCGTCATGCCGCGCTCCCGCTCGATGTGCCCGATCAAACACGAAGCCACCGCCCGGCCCAGCCCGAGCCTTCGATACCGGGACAGGGTGGCCACGCCGATCTTATCGCGCTCGCCGTCCGATTCGTAGGTCCAGGCCAGGCTCGCGAAATCTCCGTCCAACTCGAAGCCAAACGCCGCACCGCCCTCCATCAGGGCCGGAAAGTCGCCCCAGCTTCGCAAGGCCCACGCCGGGACGGCCGCCTCGAACGCCGGGGCATCTTCCAAACCGAGCCGACGAATTTCAGACGAACCCAATGTTCTCCGCCGAGACGGATCTCCCAGACGGACCCAATTCTCGACGACCCCCGTCTCGACCCGGCCGCCCATCGAACGGACCGCCCCCTCCCACGAGGCCGGGGCCAGCAGCGCGACCGGCCGCCCGCCGGCCTCGAACGCCAGCCATTCCAAACTCGAACCCACGGCCCCCTCCGCGAACGCCTCCAACCCGCCATCATCTCCCGGACGAATCCAAACGACGCATGTAGGCCGCTCCGCGTCGTCCCCCCAGAGCCCCGGACGATCGTGCATGACCGCGTGGCGCAACGCCGTCGCCCGATGCGAGGCATCGCCGCTCGACATGACCCAGGCCCTCCCACACTCGCCGAGCGGGACCATGCTCATCCCCGGCGGTCAGCAAATCCTCAGATACTATCGCGAAACGATCGGCGTCCTATCACACTTCTTTTCCGGCTGACCGCTGAAAGCTGACCGCTGACCGCTGACCGCTGACCGCTGACCGCTGACCGCTGACCGCTGACCGCTGACCGCTGACCGCTGTAAGCTGACCGCTGACCGCTCGCGTCACGACGCCAGCCACCGGAACGCGGTGTACAACACGGCCGAGAGGGCCATGCAGACGGGGAGGGTGAGCACCCAGGCGATCCCGATGTTGCGGACGGTCGCCCATTGCAGGCCCGAGCCGTTGGCGGCCATCGTGCCGGCGACCCCGGAGGAGAGGACGTGGGTGGTGCTCACGGGCAGGCCGCCGTAGTCGGCCAGGCCGATCGTGGTCATCGCCACGACCTCGGCCGCGGCCCCCTGGGCGTAGGTCAGGTGCGACTTGCCGATCTTCTCGCCGACCGTCACCACGATCCGCCTCCAGCCGACCATCGTGCCCGTCCCCAGGGCCGTCGCCACCGCGATCAGGACCCAGTCGGGCGCGTAGTAGACGGCCGATCGGAGCCCCTCGCGGGCGTGGGCCAGTCGCCCCCGGTCGTCGCCGGAGAGCCGGTCCCCCTCGTGCTTCTCCAGGGCTCGGAGGGCGTCGTCGACCCGGATCAGGTCGGCCCTCAGCCCCCAGCGCTCGCCTCTCGGGACGTCGGACAGCTCGGCCTTGCCCGCCAGGCGTTCGCGGAGGTCGCCCAGCTCGGCGAGCCGGTTGGCCCGGTCGACCTCGGGGACGTACCGCTCGACCAGGCCCTGGACCTCGCCCGTCGCGGCGATGATCCGATTGACCTCGCCCGGCTTGACGCGGGGGTCGAGCGCGTAGTGCGCCGGCAGGACGCCGATCAGGATCAGCATCACCAGGCCGATCCCCTTCTGGCCGTCGTTCGAGCCGTGGGCCAGGCTGACCCCGGTGCAGGTCAGCAGGAGCGTGCCCCTGATCCAGCCGGGCGGCGGCCTGTCGCCCTTGGGGGGCTGATACAGTTCGGGGGCGTCGACGGTCTTCTTGATCAATGTCAGCAACAGGGCCGCCAGGACGAATCCGATGATCGGCGAGATCAGCAGCGAGAGCCCGACCTCGAGCGCCTTGGCCCAGTTCACCCCCGAGCCCAGCCCCTTGCCCGAGAAGGCCGAGTTGGCCAGCCCCACCCCCAGGATCGCGCCGATGAGCGTGTGCGAGCTGGAGGCCGGGATCGCCATCAGCCAGGTCCCCAGGTTCCACGCGATCGCCGAGAGCAGCAGGGCCATGACCATCGCCAGCCCCTTGGCCGAGTCGATCGACACCAGCAAGTCGACCGGCAGCAGGCTGACGATCCCGAACGCGACGGCGGTCCCGCCCAGGTAGACGCCCAGGAAGTTGCAGAAGCCCGACCAGGCCACCGCCTTCCTCGGGCCGAGCGACCTGGTGTAGATGACCGTCGCCACGGCGTTCGCCGTGTCGTGGAACCCGTTGACGAACTCGAACCCCAGGGCCACCGCCAGCGAGGCGACCAGGACCAGCGACGTCCCGAGGCCGAGCGACGGGTCGAACAGGTGGACTTCGTTCATGTAAAATTCATCGAAGCGATGGTTGAACGCCATTCGGTCGTGAGACCGACGACGCTAGCCCGGGGCCATCGCCGCTGTCAAGCTCGGCGAGCCGATCGTCCATTCGGCGGTCGGGGCGGGATATCGACCCGTCGGGGCGGGTCGTCGTCCGGTCGCCGATTTCGACTGGACTTGATGGTCCCGGGGCGAAGCCCCTTTGGAGTGCGGGAGCTCGCTCCCGCTTTCAACCGCGGAGCTTGCTCCGAGCGACCGACGAGGCGCCTGTCGCGCGGGGCAAGCTCCGCCAGGCAAAGCGGGAGCAAGCTCCCGCACTCCAAATAGGAAGGCATCGCCATGCGTCATCGTGCCATCGCGACATTCGCCCTGATCTGCCTTGTGCTCGCGAGCCGGTGCGTCCTCGCCCAGGAGAAGCCCCCGGCGCCGCTCTCGCCCGGCCGAGTCGCGGCGCTCGACCGGATCTCGGCCGACTCGCTCCGGGGGCATCTCTCGTTCCTCGCCTCGGACCTCCTCGAAGGTCGCGACACCCCCTCGCGCGGGCTCGACCTCGCCGCCGAGTACATCGCCGCCCAGTTCCGCCGCGCCGGGCTCGAAGCGGTCGGCGACGACGGCTATTTCCAGACCGCGAACTGGGAGGTGTCCGAGCCGGATCGCGTCAGCTTCGATTTCCGGGTTGTCGAGGGGAACGCGACGATCAAGCTCGGCCCGGACGATGTCAGCGTGTCCGGGGCCCGGACCTTCCACGTCGAGGACGCGCCGTTGGTCAAGGTCGACTTCAAGACCTACACGACCCTGAATCGCGCCGAACTGGCGGGAAAGGCCCTGCTCGTCGAGCTACCCATCCGCGAGGGCACCCAGGAGGAGCGGGACGCCATCGGGTTGGCGACCGGCATCTTCGGCTCGTGGGCGGCCTCGGCGAAGGCCGCGGCGGTGATCACCATCGGACGCCGGGCCGGGACTCTCAAGGGCCTGGACAGCATCTTTCTCTACGACCCGAAAGACCCCGAGACGCCGGAACGGCTGGCCCTGCGCGAGGCGCCCGGGGCGATCCCGCTCATCCTGGTCAATGTCAATGCCCCGGAGATCATCAAGCTGTACGACGCCCACCCCGTCGGGCCGGTCCCGGCGAAGCTCTCGACGAAGCTGGACAGGCCGGTCCGCCGCCCGGTCAAGCTCCGGAACGTCGTCGGCCTGCTCCGGGGCTCCGACCCGGCCTTGAAGGACACCTGCGTCATGGTCACGGCCCACTACGACCACCTGGGCGTCCACGGGCCGGCCGACAAGCCCGACCGGATCTACAACGGGGCCAACGACGACGGCTCGGGCACCGTCTCGGTGATCGAGCTGGCCTCGGCGCTGGCCTCGCTCAAAGAGCGGCCGAGGCGGAGCATCCTCTTCGTCACCTTCTTCGGCGAGGAGAAGGGGCTGCTCGGCTCGCGCTACTACGGCCGGAACCCGATCTTCCCGGTCGACAAGACGGTCGCCGACGTCAACCTGGAACTGGTCGGCCGGACCGACGACGTCGAAGGGCCGAAGCTCGCCGAGGCGAGCCTGACCGGCTTCGGCTACTCCACCGTCTCGACCATCCTCGCCGAGGCCGGGCGGGCCGAGGGGGTGAAGGTCGTCCGCCACCCCCGGAACAGCGACGCCTTCTTCGGCCGGAGCGACAACCAGGCCCTCGCCGACCTCGGCGTCCCCGCGCACACCCTCTGCGTCGCCTTCGAGTACCCCGACTACCACAAGGCCGCCGACCACTGGGACAAGGTCGACTACGCCAACATGGCCACAATCGACCGGGCCGTCGCGAGGGCCCTCCTGACCATCGCCGACGACCCCGACGAGCCGAAGTGGGACGAGTCGAACCCCAGGGCCGAGGCGTACCTCAAGGCGTGGAAGGGCCGCCGGGGACGATGACTCCACGGCCCGGGAGGATCGCCCCGTTCAGCGGCCCGCCACCAGGTCCCGGCCCGCCAGCCACTCGCGATAGGCGGCGAATTCGCCGTTGACGGTCTCGGCGTCGAGGCCGAATTCTTCGAGCTTGTATCGATGGGCCCCGTGCTTGTGGCGGGGGTTGTCGGCGAGGTAGCGGCGGGCTTTTGATTCGTACTCGGGCGTGAAGTCGTAGCCGAAGTGGCGGCAGGCGTCGCGGACGGTCGCGATCGGGTCGGCGACCATCTTCTCGTAGGAGACGTCGAGGAACCGCGCGGGGTCGAGGTTCTCCCGGGCGGCGATGGCCCGCTCGGGCCCCCGGGCGAGCGCCTCGGCGAACTCGGCGCCGAGGCGGCGGAGGTCCAGGCGGTCGGTGAGGATGCCCCGGACCCCGGCGGCGAGGCTGCACAACGACGGGATCACCTGGGTCGGGTCGCGGTGCGTCATGATGACCGAGGCGTCGGGGAAGGCGGCCAGCAGGCTGTCGAGGCTGTAGATGTGCGCGGGGGACTTCAGGACCCAGTAGTCGGCCCGGTACTTCCACGAGAGGAGCTGGAACTGACGGCGGGCGTAAAAGTAGGTCTCGGAGACGTCGCGGTCGCGGAGCCAGCGGACATAGTCGGGCACGTCGAAAAGGAACCCGATGATCCCGGCGGCGAAGTCGCGGGCGAAGAGGTCGTTGTCCTCCTCGGGGCTGTCGGCGGCGTACTCGTGGGCCATCGCCAGCCGGGGCGAGAGGCGGTTGACCAGCTCCACCTGCCGCCGGACCCGGGCGATCCGGGGGTCGGTCGCATACGTCTCTCGGGTCGGCGAGGGGGACGGCGCGATCCCCTCCCACGTCATCAACGTCCGGCCGGCGGGGTCCTGCGACATCAGCCGGTGCAGGAACGTCGTCCCGCTCCGGGGGAGCCCGGTGATGAAGATCGGCCGGGGCATCGGGACGTCGAGGATCTCGGGATGTTTCGTCAAATCATCCTGGATCTTCAGCCGGTTGACGAGCTGGTTCGTGCAGTATTCGCGGAAGACGATCCTGCCGAATGCATGGGCGTCGTCCTGGGCGTTGAAGGCGTCGACGAGGACGCGGAGCCCCTCGCGGAACCGATCGTCGCCGAAGTCGGACAGGCCCGAACTTCGCCGGGCCGAGGCCATCATCGCCTCGGGGTCGAGCCGGGGCCAGCGGACGCCGACACGTCGGAGCCCTCGGCCGGTCGCGTTGATCAGCTTGACCCAGGGTGGTTGCCGCGTCTGCTCCCAGATCGGCCCGGCCTCGACCGCCATCATCTCGATACCTCCCGCGCGGCATGCCCCGAGGACCCGCCTTCGAGGCCGATCCGGGAGAGCCATCTTACCACTTGTCGAGCCCGAGGGACGGGCTCGATTCAGAAGTAGACCCCGCCCGCGATCAACTCCGCGCGGACGTTCAGGCGATTCGTCGCGTTCATGGCGAGGACATGGACCGTTGCCCGTCCGATCGAGGAGAGACCGACGATGCGAGCACCTTCCATCGAGAAGTGGTCGCCCCAGATATCCTGGCGGGGGTTGTAAAGCGGGACGAGATCCCCATTCTCGGGGTCGATTCCGGAGAGATTCGGCCCTTTGTGAGAATTGCAATGGATGCAGGCGAGGGCAAGATTCTCCGGGTCATCGCCGCCCAGGTGCTGACGCGCGCGGATGTGGTCGACGTGGTGGCGAGTCTCCGCGAACTCCTGGGGGAAGAGGCAATACTCGCAACGTTCCCCGGCCCGGTGCCTGACAAGGACGCGTGTCGCGGCGTCCATCAGCCGGCGGCGTGGGTTGCGAGGTAGCGGCGGGCCTTCGATTTGATGAGGGCGAGGATCTCGGCCCCTTCGACATAGCCGGAATATTCGGCCCGCTCGGCGTCGGTCAGGAGCCCTTCGTTGCAGCGATCGGCGAGCTCTTCGATCCGGGCCTGGATGCTCGGCTCGATCTGCAAGCCGGCGATGGACCTTGCCGCCTCGACGCCGAGCGTCCGGCTCAGCGGTTCGAGCAGTCGATTCAGGGCGGTCGTCGTGCTGGTCACGGTTTCCATGTCGCCCAGTTTATCGCGCCCGGGGCCGTCCGGCAGCGCCAGTATCACCTCCGGAACGGGTCGGAGAACTTCGGGTCGGCGACGAACTCGCGGTCGGTCAGGGTCTTGAGGAAGGCGACGAGCGCGGCCTTCTGCTCGGCGTCCAGATTCATGAGGCGGGGGCCGGGGCGACCCCGGCGGGGGGCCTCGCGGAGCTGGGGGTCGAGGTTCGGATGCGGCTTGACCTGGGCGTTGTAGTGCTCGACGACCTCCTCCAGGGTCCGGAAACGGCCGTCGTGCATGTAAGGGGCGGTCAGCTCGACGTTCCGGAGGTCGGGCACCTTGAATTTCCCGTAGTCGCGAGGGTCGAGCGTGAGGTCGCCCAGGCCGTTGTCGGCCGTGGCGAGGTCGGCGTCGAGCCCGTTGTTCGACAGCCGGTCGGACATGAAGATCGCCGATTGCCGGGCACGGTCGGTGGGCTGGGTGAAGGCGTAGTTCCGGAGGTGGCAGGTCGCGCAGTTGCCCCGCGACTCCCGCTCGTGATCGCCCAGGAAGATCGACTTGCCGAGGTTCTCGCCCGGGGTGAAGTTGGGGAAGTCGTCGGCGATCGAGCGGGCCTCCGCCAGCCCCTCGTCGAACTTCGAGCGACAGGAGACCATCGACCGGACGAACTGGGCGAGGGCCTTCGCGAGCCTGTCGCGGGTCACGTCCTCGTCGCCGAACGCCTTGCGGAACAGGGGGGCGTAGGCGGCGTCGCCCCGGACGACCTCGACGGCGTCGTCGACGTCCCTCGCCATCTCCCCGGGGTGCTCGATCGGCTGGAGGACCTGGACTTCGAGCGAGGCCGCCCGCTCGTCCCAGAAGAACCGGCCTCTGCCGTGGAACCGGGCGTTGGCCAGCGCCATGGCGTTCCGGTCGCCGAGCCGGCCGCCGATCCCCTTGCTGAAACGCTCGGGATCGGCGAAGGCGCGGGCCTGGACGTGGCACGAGCCGCAAGAGACGGTGCCGTCCTTCGACAGCCGCCGGTCGTAGAAGAGGACGCGGCCGAGGGTCGCGCCGTCGTCGGTGGTCGGGTTGTCGCGGGGGGTGTTGTCGAACCGGCGGACCAGCGGGGTCCGGAAATGGGCCGGGAGGTCGGGGTCGGCGTAGTTGTCCGGCCGTTCGGGAAGGACGAAGACGGCCGAGGGCGCCGGCGCCTCGCCCGAGACCCCCGGTCGGCCCGCGACCGCGATCAGGGCCAGGGCCCCCGCCGGGGCGAGCAGCCGGGCGAGGCGGGCCGGGGTGATGGGACGACGTCCGGTCATGACCTTTGTCCTCGCGATTGACATCACCGAGTCACCTTTCTTGCCGGCCACCCCCACGAGGGCTGGCCGACCGTCACTCCGAGCCGGCTTGCCCCGCGAGGGATTCTCTGCCTCCCTCTCCCCTTGGGAGAGGTCCGGGGTGAGGGTCGTCGCCGGATGAGTGGCCCGATGCGAGCCCGTCTTCCGGCCCAACACCAAAGCCACGCCCCTCACCCTCGGCCCCTCTCCCAAGGGGGAGAGGGGAGGCAGAGGGGGACGCGGCCTCCCATGTTTCTTTCAAGGGCGGGGCGGGCCGTTGTCGCCCCGGCCGCCCGGCCGGTATTTGTCCATCACCTCGTCGAGCCGCTCGGGCGAGACGCCGAGTCCTTCGGAGAGGATCTTGCGGTTCTGCCGGCGCTGGGCCTCGGTCGGCCGCTGGCCGGGGCCGGCGGGGCGGACCTTGCGGAAGACCTCGCGGAACTTCTCGGGCGACACGCCCAGCTCGCGGGCCACCTGATCGACGGGCCGACCGCCGTCCTCATTCCGGGCGCCCTCGGCGGGCGGCGGGCCGGGAGGGCCACCGCCGGGAGGGCCCGGCGGGCGGGCGGGCGCCCTCGCCGCGAGGGCCTCGATCTCGGACCGGTCGAGGGCGCCGTCCTTGTTGGTGTCCCCCTGCTCGAGCATCCGGGCCATCCTCTCGGGCAGCTCCCTGGCCGTCAGCTTGCCGTCGCCGTCCTTGTCGAACCTCATGGCGGAGTCGACCAGCGCCTTGGCGTCCTGGCGGTTGTTGCCCCGAGGAGGGCCGGGCGGCCGGCCCGGCGGGGGCGGCGGCCGGACCTCGAATTCGGAGATGATCCCGTCCTTGTTCCTGTCCAGCCTGGCGATGCTCTCGGGAGCCCTGGCGATCTCCTTGGAGGAGAGTTCGCCGTCACCGTCGGTGTCGATCGCGACGAAGAGCGGGTTCGGCGGCGGCCCGAACGGCGGGGGCGGGGGGCCGTCGAACTCGCCGTCGGGGCGGGGCGGCGGGCCGGGGTCGCGTTCCCCCTGGCCTGGCGCCCGGCCACGGGGCGGGTCCTGGCCGATGGCCTCGGTGGCCGCCCACGACACGGCCGCCGCGACGAGGAGCAGGCTCGATTTCGTCAGCTTCATGGGATGATCTCTGATGAGGGGGATGAGAACGGAATGTCCGGGACGGCCCGACCTCGGTCGACCCCCGATGGGGTAAGGGTCAGCGCTTCGGCTTGGGCACGGCGGGGCTGGGCGACGACAGCACGACCCGCCCTTCGAGCGTCTCGAGGGTGAGGGCGCCCCGGCGGTCGGTGCGGAGCGGGGCGTTCGTTCCTCCCGAACGGCCCCGGAGGATCGCGAGCATTCCGCCGCGTCGTCGCATCTGTTGCATCTCCCGGCCAACGTCGTCGGGCATGGCTCGCGGGCTCGTTCCCGCGTCCATGCTAAGGTCTGGAACGGATGCATGCCCTCGTTTTCTACGGCCGATCGAAAAGAATCCAGGGGCGGGGGATACCCGCCGATCGCGCCTTACGTTTATCCTCGTGGGTGTCGGCCGAGGCGCCGACGCGAGTGGCCCGAGGGTTCAAGAGGGCGCGATGGCCGGCACCGACGTCGACTCCGGTGAGCTGATCGGCCGCGTCCGGCTCGGCGACGAGCGGGCGCTGGCCGAGCTGTTCTCGTCCCATCGGGACCGGCTCTGGCGGATGGTCCAGGCCCGGCTCGACCGCCGCCTCCGGGGGCGGGTCGACCCCGACGACATCCTCCAGGAGGCGTACCTCGACGCGACCCGGCGGATCGCCCACTTCCCGGGCGAGGGGGGGATGTCGTCCTTCCTCTGGCTCCGCCTGATCGTCGGCCAGACGCTGGTCGACGTCCATCGCCGGCACCTCGACGCCCGGATGCGCGACGCCGGGCGCGACGTCTCGATCGCCCGAGGGGGCGCGCCCGGGGCGTCGTCGGTCTCGCTCGCCGGGCAGCTCGTGGCCCACCTGACCTCGCCGAGCCGGGCCGCGATGCGGTCGGAGATGGAGGCCCAACTCGGCCGGGCCATCGACAGCCTCGACCCGATCGACCGCGAGGTCCTGGTCCTCCGCCACTTCGAGGAGCTGACCAACAGCGAGGTCGCCGAGGTCCTCGGGCTCCAGCAGAAGGCCGCCAGCATCCGCTACGTCCGGGCCGCCGCCCGGCTCAAGGCCATCCTCGTGAAGTTCCCCGGCTTCGCCGACGACATGACGTGACCTGACATGAGCGGGCGAGCATCTTCCCCTTCCGGACCGGAGGAGCGATCGTCATGAGACCGAAGGGCACCAGCCCGGCGGACCAGTCGACCGACGGCGACGAGGGCGACCGCGACCCCGTCGAGGCGCTGGCCGACGAGTTCATCGCCCGTCGGCGGCGAGGCGAGACGCCGAGCCTCGACGAGTACACCGCCCGGTGTCCCGAGCGGGCCGAGGAGATCCGCGAGCTGTTCCCGGCCATCGCCGCGATGGAGCGCTGGAAGCCCCGCCCCGTCCCCCCTCGCGAGCGCCCCGGCGGCGGGCCGGTCCGCGAGCGGTTGGGCGATTACCGCCTGATCCGCGAGATCGGCCGGGGCGGGATGGGGGTCGTCTACGAGGCCGAGCAGGAATCGCTCGGCCGGCGGGTCGCCGTCAAGGTCCTGCCCGGGGCGAACTGGGCCGACGACCGGCCGATGCAGCGGTTCCTCCGCGAGGCCAAGACCGCCGCCAGCCTCCGCCACGGCAACATCGTCCCGGTCTTCGCCATCGGCCGCGAGGACGACCTTCACTACTATGTCATGCCCCTGATCCGGGGTGCGGGGCTCGACCGCGTCATCCTCGAACTCCGCGAGCGGAGGATCGCCTCGACCGACGGCTCGGCGCCGCTCGACGAGGACGTCCTGAGCGTCGCCAGGACGCTGCTCGACCGCTCGAACTCGGCCCCGGCCCGGGGCCCTTCGACGAGGTCGGGATTCGTGGCCCGACCCGAATCTCCCGAGCCCGAGACGCCTGCCGTCCCGGCCCCTCGACGCCCCCGGAAGGACGCGGGGCTCGGCCACTGGCGGGGGATCGCCGACCTCGGCCGGCAGGTGGCCGAGGCGCTCCAGCACGCCCACGACCGGGGGGTCTTGCATCGCGACATCAAGCCGGCCAACCTGCTGCTCGACGCCGACGGGGTGGTCTGGGTGGCCGACTTCGGGCTGGCCAAGGCGATGAGCCACGACGACCTGAGCCGGACCGGCGACCTCGTCGGCACCCTCCGCTACATGGCCCCCGAGCGGTTCCGCGGCGCCTGCGACGCCCGGAGCGACCTCTACAGCCTGGGGCTGACCCTCTACGAGCTGGCGACCCTCCGCCCCGCCCACGAGTCGGCCGACCGCGCCGAGATGATCCGCAAGATCGCCGACGCCGAGCCGGCCCGCCCTCGCGAGCTTGACCCGTCGATCCCGCTCGACCTGGAGACCGTGATCCTCAAGGCGATCGACCCCGACCCCGGGCGTCGCTACGCCTCGGCCGGCGAGCTGGCCGAGGACCTGGAGAGGTTCGTCGACGGCCTGCCGGTCCTGGCCCGCCGGGCGGCGGCGCCGGAGCGTCTCGCCCGCTGGGCCGGCCGGAACCGGGCGCTGGCGGCGCTCTCGGCGATGTCGGCCGGCCTGGTGCTGTTCTCCGCCTACTTCGTCCGGTCCTACGTGATGGTGCCGCCTCGCCCCCCCGAGCGGCCCGGGGCCGTCGGGCCGGCGGTCGTCGCGGAGCCGACGCGCCCAGCGGTCGGGCCGATGGCCCCGGACCCCGCCCTGGATG
>JAJYDH010000102.1 GCA_021777685.1 Planctomycetota bacterium
CAACACGCCGGTCTGGTGGGGCTCGCCCGAGGCTCGACCCACCCTACTCGTCCATCAAGACTAATTTGGCAACCCGACAAGGTGGGCGGTGCCCACCCTACGAGATTGCAACTAAAGGGTTTATGTAGGGTGGGCACGGCCCACCATCCCACAAATCAGAGTTGATGAACCGCGGCATGCTGTCGGATCTCCAGGGTCGGGTTGTGGGACTTGGGGGTGGTCGCTACAATCCGCGGCCGATCGCCCCTCATTCGCACCTTGAGCCGCTTCGATCGGGGGCATGGATGCCAACCGAGGGGGAGCAGGGATGCCGAGCCATCGCGGTCGATACCTCGTCGTGGTCTTCGCCCTCGCGGCGGGCTGCGGCCTGTCGGGCTGCGTCGAGCGCCGCTACACGATCCGGACCGACCCGCCGGGGGCGCTGGTGATCGCCAACGGCGAGCCGATCGGGACCACGCCGGTCTCGCGGAGCTTCACGTTCTACGGCGACCGCTCGTTCCGGATCATCAAGGAAGGGTACGAGACCAGGGACGTCATCGAGAAGTTCAAGGCCCCCTGGTACGACAACTACCTGACCGAGTTCTTCACCGAGAACCTGAACCCGTACACCTTCCGCGACGAGGTCGAGTTCAATTACAAGCTCGAACCGGCGCGTCCCGCCGACGCGACCGACCTGATGGCCCGCGCCGAGGCGGTCCGGAACCAGGGCCAGACGGGGCCCGTCCCGCGCCGGAAGGGGCTGCTGGCGTATCTGGGGTTCTGATCGGGCTCGGACGGGTTGAGATTGGCCTGGGCAGAAATCGGGGCAGGGGGTAGCTTGCGGCGCCCTGGCGCGAAATCGGCCCTTCGATCCGGAAGATGAGACATTTTCCCACCCGCCCGGATTTGGGCCGGAGGCGCGGGGCGTCGACGTCCGAAGATGATACCAAGGGCCACACAACGGCCCGCGACGGGGCCCCAAGGCGGCCCCCGTCGCCCTCGATCGAGGGAGATGCGCCATGAAGATCCTGGCCGCGGCGATCCAGATGACCTCGGAGCCGCTGAACGTCCCCGCCAACCTGGCCAAGGCCGACGCCCTGCTGCACCAGGCCCACCGGGCCGGGGCCTCGCTGGCGGTCCTGCCCGAGATGTTCAACACCGGCTACGGGCTCATGCCCGATTATACGCCGGTCGCCGAGGGGCCCGACGGCCGGTCGCTCCGGCACCTGGCGATGCGGGCCGGGCAGTGGAACATGGCCATCGCCGGCGGGTTCGTCGAGCGCGAGGGCCGTCACCTCTATGACTCGATCGCCTTCGCCACGCCCGACGGCCAGCTCCACGTCTACCGCAAGCGTAACCTCGTGTTCTGGGAGCGGTTCCGGTTCCGGCCGGGGCGCCGGCCGCTGGTGGTCGCGACCCCCTGGGGGCGGATCGGCTTCGCGGTCTGCGCCGACATGATCTACCGGAAGGTCTGGGACGACTACCGGGGGCGGATCGACCTGGCGATCGTCTGCTCGGCCTGGCCGGATTTCGCCGACCGGCACACGGGGCGGAAGCACTGGCTGTTCGGCCACGTCGGGCCGCTCTCGGGGGCGATCCCGGGCAAGGTGGCGACCGACCTGGGCATCCCGGTCGTCTTCGCCAACCAGTGCGGCCACACCGAGACCGTGATCCCGATCCTGAAGACGCGGATCACCGACCGCTTCGCCGGGCTCTCCAGCATCTCCGACGGACTTCACGACGGCCCGACCATCGCCGGGACTTCCGAGGAGGTCCTGCTCTCGACCCTGACCCTCCACCCCTCTCAAGGACCCCGGACATGGCGTTCTACGTCAAACTCGGCCCCCGCGGCATTCTCTTCCGAGCTGGCACACTCCTGATCGGCGTCATGGGCTCCTGGGTCTATTGGCGGGCCAGCCGTCGACGTGGCATGATGGCCGTGCCCGACCTGGTGCCGGTTTTGGTGGAGAATTGAACGAGAAGAATCTCGGCTCGGGTCTTGCGTAGGGTGGGTCGAGCCTCGGGCGAGCCCCACCAGTCCGACGTGGTGGGGCTCGCCCGAGGCTCGACCCACCCTACAGGATCGTCCTCGGACGGCATCAGCCCTGCTTCGAGGCCAGGTAGATCCCCCACTTCATGTCGCCGGCCTGGCAGAAGCGGACCTTCATCTTCCAGCGCTCGACCAGGTAATTCAGGTCGGTCTCGGAGAACGACTTGAGGAAGTCGGCCCGGTTGGCGTCGAGGAGGGCGATCTCGCGCTCCAGGATCTCGACGAACCGTTCGGTGGCGTCCTCGACCTGGACGTCGACGTAGCCGGCGTCTTCGAGGAACTTGCCGTAGCTGGCCGGGTCGACGACGTGGTAGCCGGTCGAGGCGATGTAGGCGCGGAACTCGGGCGACCCCTCGCCGACGCCCTTGGCGTAGTCGGTGATGATCAGCCGGCCGCCCGGCTCGGTCAGGCCGAGCAGGTGCGAGAACAGCCGGGGCTTGTCGGGGATGTGCATCAGGGCGTCGCGGCTCCAGACGATCCCGAAGAGCCCGTCGAACGGGTGGGTGAGGACGTCGCCGAGGATCGAGGTGACGGTCGAGGGGGCGTTCAGCTCCTCGGCCCGCTCCTGGGCGATGGTGATCATCTCGGGCGAGAGGTCGACCCCCGTGACCACGGCGCCGTAGGTCTTGGCCAGGTGGAACGCCGCGCCGCCGATCCCGCTGCCGACGTCGAGCACCTTGACCCCGGGCCTGAGCGAGTCGCCCAGCTTCGAGCAGAGGTATTCCGTGGTCGAGTGGCCGCCGGTGCTGACGTACCCGTGCCCGAAGATCTTCTCGTACCGGAGGATGCCGGTCCGGCTGTACTGGCCGTGGTTGTCGTATTTCGAGGTCGCTGAGTCGGCGGTGCTGGCCTTCGTCATGGGTGCCCTTCGGTTCGGTGCGCTTCGGGGAACGGGTCGAGGAGGGACGGTTGGCGGGGCGACCGGCCCGGATTCGGGGCGGGAGGTCTCGGCCGATCCGACGGATAAGTCGAACGACGGAGGGCGATTATAACCGATCATCGCCGGCCCGTCTAAGCCTTCGGGAGGGCCATGTCGGCGATCGGTCCCGACGCCATCCTTCCTGGATTCTCCACTGGGCCCTTTGCAGGGCGGGTCGTTCTGGTTACATTCGGACTTCGCCATAATCCCCGCCTTGTCCGGGAGCCCCGCTCCCCCTCCCCGCATCCGTGACGGGCGGCGGACCGTAACGCATTGCAACCTCGACCTTTCCGGCCGCGAATCTCGCCATCCGGCGCACGTCGGGGGCCTGCTTCGATGACTTCCATCCTTCATCTCCCCCGAGCCGTATGGTAGATTACCAGGCGACCAGACCGATCCAACACGGCGGCAACCAGGCGGCCATCCGGGCCCGCCTGAAACTGGGCAATCGGCCGCTGCTTGATTTCTCGGCCCCGCTCAACGCGCTGGGGCCGCCCCCGGGGGCCGTCTCGGCGGTCCGCGAGGCCACCGAGACCATCGACCGCTACCCCGAGCCGGGATCGCCCCGGCTGGTCGAGCGGCTGGCCGAATATCACGGCGTCCCGGCCGACCGGATCATCGTCGGGGCCGGGACGACCGACCTGATCAGCCTGATCGGCCAGGTCTCCCGCGACTCCCTCGGCCGGAGGGCCCGCGAGCTGGGCGACCCCGAAGTCCCCCTGGCCCACCTCTCCGAGCCGACTTACGGCGAGTATCGCCGGACCTCGGCCCAGAACGGCCTGAACACCCGGGTCTGGGGCGAGCACGTCCTCGGCTGGGTCCAGGACGACGAGCCCGAGGGGGCCGCCGGCCTCTTCTGGACCGGGCACCCGAACAACCCCACCGGCCGGGCCTGGGAGCGCGACCGGCTCCTCGGCTTCATCAACCGCAACCCGGGCCTGATGACGGTCGTCGACGAGGCGTACCTGCCGTTCCTGCCCGACGAGGCCGACCGGACGCTCGTCCAGGAGGCCGCCGCCCGCGACAACGTCGTGGTCCTCCGGTCGATGACCAAGATCTTCGCCTTCCCCGGCCTCCGGATCGGCTACGCGGTGGCCTCGCCCGAGATGATCCGCAAGCTCCGCCGGGGGCAGCAGCCCTGGACCGTGACCACCGCCGCCGAGGTCGCCGCCATCGCCGCCCTCGACGACGAGGCGTACCTCGGCCGGACCATCGACCTGATCGCCACCGAGTCGGCCCGGCTCACCGAGGGGCTCTGGGACATCCCCGGCCTCCGCCCCGCCTGGCCCGGGCGCGACCGACCCCGCTCGGCCCCCTCGATGCCCAACTTCGTCCTGGTCAGCCTGGTCGACACCCCCTGGGACTCGCTCAAGCTCCAGGAGGCCCTGGCGCGCCGGGGGCTGTTCGCCCGCGAGTGCTCGAACTACCGGGGGCTGGAGATCGGCTCGACCGTGACCGGCCCCGAGCGGAGCTTCGCCACCAACGGCCACCTCCGCTTCTGCGTCCGGACCCCGGCCCAGAACGACCTCCTGATCTCGACCCTGGCCGACCTAATGGCCACACGCCCCCCGGCCTGACGGCCGGCGGGATCACGACCGGGGATGGGCGGCCGGCCCTCCCCGGATCGTCGACCTCGATCCTCGGCGCCCGAATCGATCCCACGATCGCGAGAGGTCGGTCGCCGAGGCGGCCCATCGGCCTCGACGTCTTGAATTCGGGCTCCGTGGCGGCGGGATGATCCGGTCGCGTGGTGCCCCTCTCGAATTTGGACATCGCCGAGAGCGCAGACCCTCGTTCCCACGCTCCGCGTGGGAATGCCGTCTTCGACGCTCCGCGTCGTCTTCCGGCCCGGCCGCGCCGCTCGGGAGAGGACGCAGAGCGTCCCGGACCGCATTCCCACGGAGGACCGTGGGAACGAGGGGCGTCGCGATCCAAAATCGAGAGGGGCACCCCAGTCGCGTTTCCGGCGGGCCGGGCGATTGACCGAGGTGAGAGGGTCGCGTACAAGGGCGGTTGGCCAGCCCGGATTCATGCCGACCGGGATGGAGCATCGTCCGAGCTCACGGCTCCGGGCCGAGGCCCCTGGAGTCGGGCCGGCGTCTCTCCCCTTCTTTCGCCAAGGAGCCATGACCATGAAGAACTCGATCCCCGTCCTGGTCGTCGTCGTCCCGCTCCTGCTCTTCCACCAGGCGAGGTCTCAGAATCCGGCCAACGTCAAGGCCGAGACGATGGACAAGTCGGCCGCGGCGACCTACGAACATCTCGCCTCGGCGATCATCGCCATCGAGTCCACGGAGGACGAGCTCGTCAAGAGCATCCTGCTGGGCTATCAGGCGGCGGCGCAGGGCCATCTGAGGGCGGCCTCCGAGCCGGGCGCGGGCCGTCGGGCCCACCTGGAGGCCGCGGCGACCGCGATCGGCGACATCGCCAACGAGGGCGACAAGCGAATCCTCGCGGTCCGCCAGAGGTTGGCCAAGGCGGGCCATACCCACAACACCGACGTCGTGACCAAGGAGGACTTCCTCTTCATCAACAGCAAGGAGAAGAAGGATCTCCTGGCCCTGGCGCAGAAGGTCGGCAAGATGGAGGCCAACGCCAAGCCGGCCGAGATCCGGGCCGTCGAGGACGAGCTCTCGACCATCTTCGATAAGGCCATCGCGCCGGAATGACGCGGTCGCGACGGCCGGATGAGACGCGCCGCCCCGATCCCCCTCGCCGACGGCCGATCGATGCGCGCCGGCGAGGCGCAGCCCGTGAGGACGATCTGATGTTCTGGCGAGCGTTCGCGGCGGCCTCGTTCCTGGTCATGGGCACGTCCTGCGGCGGCCCATCTCCGCCCCCCCCTCCTCCCTCCCCTGTCCGGGCCTCGGGGACCTCGACGCCGGCACCCGCGTCCGGCCCCTTGTTCGTCAACGCGGCACCGGAGGCCGGCCTGACCGCCGTGCTCTATTGCGGGGGCGCCGACAAGGATCACATCATGGAGTCGGTCGGGACCGGGGCCGCGTTCGTCGACTTCGACGAGGACGGGCGGCTCGACGTCTTCCTCGTCAACGGATGGGCCCTCGACGAGGAGCCGTCCCGCGTCCGCCTCAAGGGCCGGAACGTGCTCTACCGCAACATCGGCGGCGGGCGATTCGAGGACGTGACCGACCGCTCGGGCGTGGGCGACGAGGGCTGGGGCTGCGGGGTCTGCGCCGCCGACTACGACAACGACGGCCACGTCGACCTGTTCGTGACCGGATTCGGCCCGGCGAGGCTCTACCGGAATCGCGGCGACGGGACCTTCGAGCAGGCCGCCGGGCGGGCCGGGCTCTCCGACCCGGGTTGGGGCGCGGGCGCGGCCTTCTTCGACGCCGACGCGGACGGGGACCTCGACCTCTACGTCGCCCGCTACATCGAGGCCACCCTGGACGACGTCCTGGCGGCCCGGAGGACGTCGACCTGGCGGGACACGGCCAAGGTGATGGCCGGGCCGTTCGGGCTCCGGGGCGGCAAGGACCGATTCTATCGGAACAACGGAGACGGCACCTTTCGGGACGCCACCGAGGAGGCCGGCATGGCCGACCTGGCCGAGTCATACGGCCTGGGCGTGCTCGCCTCCGACCTGGACAACGACGGCGACGTCGACGTCTACGTCGCCAACGACTCGAACCCGAATTTCCTCTACCGCAACGAGGGGCGCGGGAAGTTCACCGAGATCGGGACCTGGAGCGGGGCCGGGCTGAGCGACGACGGGATCGCCCAGGCGGGCATGGGCGTCGAGGCCGGCGACCTGGACGGCGACGGCCTCCAGGAGATCTTCGTGACCAACTTCGCGCGCGACCATGCCACGCTCTACAAGAATCTGGGCGGATTGTCGTTCGCGGACGTCAGCGGCGGCTGGAATCTGAAGAAGCTGACCCATGACACGCTGAAATGGGGCTGCGCGATCTTCGACTATGACCTGGACGGCGACGGCGACCTGATGATCGCCAACGGTCACATCTACCCGCAGGTCGACCTCTTTTCCCGCCTGGACGAGTCGTACAAGCAGGTCCCGACGCTGCTCAGGAACGACGGCGGGCGGCTGACGGACGTGTCGCGATCGGCGGGGCCCGGGATGCAGGTCGCGGCATCGGCGCGGGGCCTGGCCGCGGGCGATTACGACGACGACGGCGACCTCGACCTGCTGATCACGACGATCGACGGCCCTCCCCTGCTCCTCCGGAACGACACGACCCGCGCGGGCCATTGGCTGAAGCTCCGCCTCCTCAACCGGCACGGGAGCCCCGCCATCAATGCCCGGGCGATCGTCTCCGCCGGGGGCGCCTCGCTGACTCGCGAGCTCCGGAGCGGTTCCTCGTACCAGTCGCAGAATGCCCTGGAATTGCACTTCGGCCTGGGGCGGTCGCCCCGGGTCGACACCATCCAGGTCATCTGGCCGGGGGGCGGCCGGAGCGTCCGGAAGGACGTGGAGGTCGACGGGACGATCACCCTCCGCGAGCCCTCGGCCGAGGCGGGCGGGGAGCCCGTCCGGCCGGCGGATCGATTGCAACCCGGCGGGGCCTCGGGTAGATTTTAAGACTGCCGTGGTCGCCGGCCCTGCTCGGAGCCCCATGATCATCGCGGACGGGACGAACTGGCCCCGCAATCGCCGGGGCGCCTGGCTCTTGCTGGCGCTGGTGTTCGCGCTCCGGCCCGGGACGGCCGAGGCCGGATGCGGCGACCATGCCCGCGTCCTCGTCGGCGACATCTTCGGGGTCCAGTCCCTCGACATCCCGCCCGAGCCGGCCCCGAGCGTCCCGGCGCCCCGCTGCTCCGGCCCGCAATGCTCCCGGATGCCGGCCTTTCCCGCCTCGACGTCCGCGCCGACCGGCCGCTTCCTCGAAGCCTGGGCCTACGCCCCCGGGCGCGTGGTGACCGACCCCGCGCGACGATCCGCCGGCGCAAGCCCGGAGCCGTCGGTCCGCCCGATCCTCCGCCAGTCCGACCACTTCCGCCCGCCGCGTTGATCCCGGGCGGCTCGCCCGCCCGTCGACCTCGACACTCCCGCTGACCAGCGACCGCGCCGACCCCGAGACGGCCCGCGTCCGCGCATGCCCGGCGCCTCGATCGCGAGGCCCGGCACGCCCGGCGACCGGCCCCGACCCCCGGCGCGGGATCGCCCCCATCCCATCCGAGGAAGGCCCTCCTCCGGGGTTCGCCCCGGGGTCACGCCTCCCGCACTTCACGATTTTCGAACAACCTTCTTTCCAATCGCCGAGAGGTCCCCGATGCCCGACCATTCCCCGACGCGCCGGCGTCCTCGCCGGGTCGCGAGGCTCTGCCTCTTCTGCCTGCCGATCATCGCGATCGGCGCCGTCGCCTCGACCCGCTTCCCGGGCCGGCCCGAGCGGCGACCCATCCCCCTGCCGACGCTGATCGACGAGCCCCGCAAGCCGCTCGACACCAGCGGGTTCAGCGTCGTCGTTAGATCGCTCAAGCCCTGGGCCCCGGGGGCTTCTCTCGACGAGATCGCCGAGGCGTGGCGCAACGTCGGCGAGCGGACCATCGCGAGGGTCGACCGGCACATCGCCGAGCATCCGCTGGCGCCCCGCGACCGGGTGCCCATGCTCCTGACCCGGGCCTCGCTCTACCATTCCGAGGGGCAACCGGCCAGGGCCGGCAAGATCCTGGATGAGGCCCGCTCGCTGCTCGCGAAGGACCCGGAACGATCCTCGATCCTGCTCTCCAGCGTGGTCTACTTCCAGGGCGTCACGGCCATGCGCCGGGGCGAGAACGAGAACTGCATCATGTGCCGGGGCGAGAGTTCGTGCATCCTGCCGATCTCCCCGGCCGCCCGGCACACCAAGCCGGACGGCTCCCGCCGGGCGATCGGCTACTTCACCGAATACCTCAGCCGCTTCCCCGACGACCTCGAGGTCCGCTGGCTGCTCAACCTGGCCCACATGACACTCGGCGAATACCCGGACAAGGTCGATCCCCGATACCTGATCCCGCTCGATCGGTACATCCATTCGGAATTCGATATCGGCAAGTTCCGGGATGTCGCCGACGTCGCGGGGGTGAACCGGTTCAATCAGGCCGGAGGCGCGGTCATGGAGGACCTCGACGGCGACGGGCTGCTCGACCTCGCCGTGACGTCCTTCGACCCGACCCAGGCGATGTCCTTCTATCACAACAAGGGCGACGGGACCTTCGAGGACCGGAGCGAGTCGGCCGGCGTGTCCGGCCAGCTCGGCGGCCTCTATTGCGTGCAGGCCGACTACGACAACGATGGCCGGATGGACCTCTTCATCCCCCGGGGCGCCTGGCTCTCCTACCCGATGAGGCCGACCCTGCTCCGGAACGACGGCGGGACCTTCACCGACGTCACCGAGGCAGCGGGGCTGCTCGACCCGGTCAATTCCATCTCCGCGTCGTGGGCGGATTACGACAACGACGGCTGGCTCGACCTGCTGATCTGCTGCGAGGCCCAGGCCAACCGCCTGTACCACAGCAAGCGCGACGGCACCTTCGAGGAGGTCGCCACGCGCGCCGGCCTGGAAAGCTCGGGACAGCCGATCTGCAAGGGGTCCGCCTGGATCGACTTCGATAACGACGACGACCCCGACCTGTTCCTCAACAACCTGAACGCGCAACCCGCCCTGTACCGCAACGAGGGCAAGGGGCACTTCACCGAGGTCGGCATCCCGATGGGCGTCAACGGGCCGGTGACGGGCTTCTCCTGCTGGGCGTGGGACTACGACAACGACGGCTGGCTCGACATCTTCGCCTCGAGCTATGACCGGTCGCTCCAGGACGTGGTCAAGGGGCTGATCGGCGAGCCCCACTCCCGGGTCCCCAACAAGCTCTTCCGCAACATCGGCGGCGTGTTGTTCTCGGACGTGACCAGGGAGGCCGGCCTGGACATGGTCTTCGCCGCGATGGGGAGCAACTACGCCGACTTCGACGACGACGGCTACCTCGACATGTACCTCGGGACCGGCGAGCCGAGCCTCGCCACGCTGGTCCCCAACCGGATGTTCAAGAACGTCGGCGGCAAGCGATTCGCCGAGATCACCGGCACCTCCGGCACCGGCCATCTCCAGAAGGGCCACGCCGTCGCCTGCGGCGACTGGGACCGCGACGGCGACGTCGACATCTTCGTCCAGACCGGCGGCGCCATCAACGGCGACAAGTTCCACAACGTCCTCTTCAACAACCCGGGGCAGGCGAACCACCGGCTGACGGTGAAGCTCGTCGGCCAGAAGACCAACCGCGCGGCCATCGGGGCGAGGATCAAGGTCGTGACCGCCGGGGACGACCCCCTGACCGTCCACCGGCACGTCTCCTCGGGCAGCAGTTTCGGGGCGAACCCGCTCGAACAGCAGATCGGACTGGCCGGGGCGACCCGGGTGGCGTCGCTGGAGGTCCACTGGCCGACCAGCGGGACCACCCAGGTCTTCCGCGACATCGTCGCCGATCAGGAGATCGAGATCACCGAGTTCCAGGAGGGCTACCGCAAGCTCGAAGCAAGGCCGATCCCGAAGCCGGAATGAGCCCCGCCCGGCCCCGTCACGGTCCCGGGTCGGCCGCCGCCGCCCCGACTTCTCCGGAGATGTGACCACCCCGGGTCCATCTCCGGAGGAATCCGGCCTTCCCCAGGCTGATGAGCGCCGCGAGGAGGAACGACGCCAGCCCGAGGGCGACCCGGTCGAGGCCGGCGAAATGCTGGCGGAGGTCCAGGTAACCCCTCGCACCGAAGGCGACCATCAGCCCCGCCAGGATCACCCCCGAGGCGGCGAAGAACGGCCAGCCGCCCACGAGCAGGCCGTAGCCGACGGCCGCCGCCGCCAGGAGCGCCGGATAGGCCGGGACCAGCGCGGCCGGGAGCCCCGAGCGGAGGTGGGGCTCGCCCGCCATCACCCCCAGCGCGTCGGCCGCGAGTAGCACCGCCCCCACCGACCGGAGGGTCAGCCCCAGCTCGTCGTCGAAGGCCGCGCCGAGCACCAGCATGGCGACGATCGCCAGACGGAACGCGGCCGAGGCCGCCTGGTCGGCCGAGAGGTAGCCCGCCGGCAGGTCCGCCGTCGCCGCCACGAGGCAGGCCGCCGCGATCGTGGCCCGCCAGGACTCCTTCCGGCGGAACGCCAGACGGCCCTGGACCATAGCGATCGCCAGGAGCGGCCAGCCGTTCGGGTAGACCAGGCCGCTGAGGTCCGTCATCCCCGGCGCGATGACCGAGAGCCCCAGCAGCGAGGCCATCGCCAGCCCCCGGGCCCCCGCGACCCCCCGAGACGCGGCCAGGCCGTAGAACGCCGTCGCGGCGATCAGCGTCGCCGCCGGGGGCGCGACCCCCAGCCCGTCCCGGAACATCGTCAGGAAGTTCTGATAGACGGCGTCCCACCGATGCCCCACAAGCGACAGGGCCAGCAGCCCCGCCGGCATCGCCAGCGCGAACCGGACGACCCCCGCCCTTCCCGAGGTCAAACCGGCCTCCAGCAGGAGCAGGGCGATCGCGAACCCGAACGGCACCAGGAAATAGGGCCCGAAGATGCTCCGGTATCCCTCGACGTTGTGCAGGGAGATGCACAGGTAATACGACCGGCCCACCACGCCCAGGCCGAGGAAGACGAACAGCGACCACGGGTAGAGCGGCCATCGCCAGGGGCTGCCGTTCCCCTTGACATACGCCCCGCCCCGGCGGATCGCCGGCAGGAGCGTCAGGAACGCCAGCCCCGCCGCCGTCGAGAAGCCGAACAGGGCCCAGTGCGAGGTCGGGCTGTCCGGCCTGGCCAGGAGCGGCCGGAGGGCGACCGGGTAGAGGAAGAACAGCGCCAGGATCAGGTAATACGGCCCCCGGTACAGCGCCGGCAGCCACAGCCGCATCCCCCGCAAGAGCCCTTCGCTCACCACGATCGCGAACGCCAGCCCGCCCGCCGCCAGCGCCGCGCCGACGGTCGGGCGGAGGATCAGCACGTCGTCGATCGTCGAGGAGATCGCCAGGAACATCATGACGACCAGGAGCAGGACGCTCCGCATGTCGTCCCAGACCTTGCCGTACCGGACCAGCAGGCAGGCGGTCACGGCCAGGAGCAACGTGGAACTCGCCAGGCCGGAGATCAAGGCCCAGGTGTCGAACGCCTTGGCCGACGGGTCGAACGACATCCGCAGGCCGATGAACACGAGATCGGCGCTGATGACGTAGAACGGGTTGTGGCTGTAGAGGGCGCGGACCAGCCGGGAGGCCGGCGCCGGTCGACGCGAGGGGTCGGGCGGGGGGCGGAGGCCCGCGGGTTGATCCGTCATCGGTGACCTCGGGACGAGGGGATGTGAGCGAGCCGAGACGTGCGATCCGACTCCCGGATTATCCGCCCTCCCGACAGATGTCGCAAGCCGGCCCCCCGAATTCCTTGGGGCGGAGCCGGCTCCGACTCGTGGCCTTCCGCCCGGCCCCTCGCTACAATCCGGCGGGTTCGGGTCCTTCATTCGCAACGAGAGGAGCAGCGATGATCACGCGACATTCGGAGGCGGAGTGGCTCGGCGGGGTGATGGACGGCAGCGGGACGGTCAAGTTCGGCAGCGGGGCTTACAACGGGCCGTACAGCTTCAAGTCCCGGTTCGAGAGCGGCACCGGCACCAACCCCGAGGAGCTGATCGCCGCCGCGCACGCCGGCTGCTACTCGATGGCCCTCTCCGCCGCGCTCACCCAGGCCGGCCACCCGCCGACCCGGATCCACACCACGGCCAACGTCAAGCTGGAGAAGGAGGGCGCCGGCTTCACGATCACGGGCATCGACCTGGAGACCGAGGGGCAGGTCCCCGGGATCGACGACGCCAAGTTCCAGAACTTCGCCGAGGACGCCAAGAAGACCTGCCCGGTCTCCAAGGCCCTCGCCGGGCCGAAGATCACGCTCAAGGCCACGTTCGTCGGGGCGTGAGGTCCACCGTCCCACTACCTATCATCATCCAGGGGCCTCGCCATGAAGAGATCGATCGTCGTCCTTGCGTTCTTCCTGGTCGGCCCCGGAACCTGTCCCGGACAGGTGGGCGGGAACATCGGCTACTCACAGTCGGGGGTCAAGGCCCGCGAGGAGCAGCGCGAGCGTTCCCGCCGGGCTCTCCCGGAGCAGGACCTCCCGCCGTCGAAGACCAGCACCTTCGTCGAGGCCGACGTGCTGATGAACGTCGTCGCCGACGAGTACGTCGCCGTCTTCGGGATCGCCCAGGAGGCCGAGACCGTCGCCGAATGCGCCCGGAAGATGGACGCCGTCGCGAGTGAGGTCATCGGAGCATTCAAGGAACTCGGCGTCGGCGAGCAAGACATGTTCCTCGATTTCGTCGCCCAGACCAAGGTCTACGGCTACGAGATCCACGGCGACATCGCCCGCGAGAAGCTCGTCGGCTACGAGTTGAAGAAGAACCTCTCGGTCCACTACAAGGACCGCGACCTCCTCGACAAGCTCACCGTCGCCGCGGCCCGGTCGAAGATCGACGACCTGATCAAGGTCGAGTACGTCGTCAAGGAGGTCGGCCCGATCCAGGACCGGCTCATGGAAGAAGCCGCGAGGGTCGTCAAGCAGAAGTCCGACCGCTACGAGCGCCTCCTGGGGATCAGGCTCCAGCCCCCGGCCCAGGTCTACGCCGAGAAGTACGGGACCTCCTACCCCTCGGGGATGTACGACTCGTACACGGCAGCCGAGACCGAAGAGTTCCAGGGCGTGCCGATGCGGCAGCGATACTCCGTCCAGTCCGCCCGCAAGGGCCGGACGTTCGTCTTCAACGGGCTCGACGGCGACGGGTTCGACCGCGTGATCAACCCGGTCATCATCGAGCCCGTCGTCCAGTTCACGCTCCACCTCAAGGTCAAGTACGAGGTCGAGCAGCCCAGGGCCCGATGAGCCTCGGCGTCAGCCGGGCGCCTTCTCCTTCTCCTTCTTCTCGCGATCGGCCTCCTCGGACAGGTAGCGTTCGAGCGGCGGCCGGCGGAGATGGTGGCCGGCGGCCTGCTGGAAGGCGACGGCGAGGGCCAGGAGGGTCGACTCGCCGTAGAGCTGACCGGTGAAGGTGATCGAGCCGGGTCGGTCTCGGCCGTTGTCGTCGCGGAAGCCGTGGGGGAGGACGGCGGTCGGGTGCCCGGTCAGGTTGGTGATCGACAGGTCATTCCCGCCGACGTAGAGGTCCACGGTCGTCATCAGCTTCGCCATCGCCCGCATCAGGAGGGTCCGGACTCGCGAGGCCCGGAGGTACTCGACGGCGGGGACGAACTGGCGTTCAAGGAAGGTCGCGGGCCAGGAATTCAGGCCCTCGGTCATGTGCTTGCGCGTGAGGTCGTCGAAGGCGGCGGCGGCCTCGGTGCTGAGCATGATCGTGATCGCGTCGGCGGGGTATTCGTCGGGCAGCTCGATCGGGATCAGCTCGACGCCCAGTTCCCGGAGGATCTTCAGGTCGTCGCGGTCGCCGTCGGGCCGGTCCTTCTGCGTGAAGTAGCCGACCTTGAGCCCACGGACGGCCACGCGAGGCGGCCAGGCGAAGGGCTGGTCGACGGCCGTGGCGTCGAGGCCGTCGGCGCCGTGGATGGCGTCGAGGACCAGGGCGCAATCTTCCATCGACCGGGCGATCGGGCCGATCTTGTCCATCGACCACGAGAGCGACATGCAACCGTGCCGGCTGACC
>JAJYDH010000669.1 GCA_021777685.1 Planctomycetota bacterium
GCGCTGATGCGCGTCATCGACGCCGACTTCGCGGTCATCCTCATGGACGTCCAGATGCCCGGCATGGACGGATTCGAGACCGCCACGATGATCCGCGACCGTGCCCGCTCGGAGCACACGCCGATCATCTTCCTGACCGCCTTCCAGAGCGACGAGGGCCAGGTCTTCCGGGGCTACAAGCTCGGGGCGGTCGACTTCCTCGCCAAGCCGATCGTCCCGACCGTCCTGAGGTCGAAGGTCGGCGTCTTCGTCGACCTGTACCAGAAGGCCGAGCAGGTGAAGGCCCAGGCGGACCAGCTCCACCTAAGCCAGCGGCAGGAGCACGAGCGCGAGCTGGCCGAGGAGAAGCGGCGCTGGGAGATCGAACGCCTCCGGGAGGAGGCGGCCCGGGAGCGGAAGGCCGCCGAGGTCATGGCCCAGAAGGCGGAGGAGCTGTCGAGGACCGTCGCCGAGCGGGCCCGGGCCGAGGAGCAGCTCCGGGAACGGGCGGCCCAGCAGGCGATCGTGGCCGAGCTGGGGCAACTGGCCCTCTCCGGCCTCGACCTGCCCGATCTCATGGACCTGGCCCTCGATCACGCCGCCCGGAACCTCAAGGTCGAGGTCGGGGTCGTCAAGGAACTCGCACCCGACAACAAATCGCTCAGCGTGAGGGCGAGTCTGGGTCTGGAGATCGCGGGCGGGGAAGCCTCCGTGGTGGGCGTCGGGACCGCCTCGCTGGCGGGATTCACGCTGATGTCCGGCGAGCCGGTGGTCGTCGAGGACTTCCTGGACGAGGCGAGGTTCACGGTCTCGCCCCTGCTCCGCGAGCGGGGCGTCCGGTGCGGGCTCTGCGTCATCATCCGGTCCGGAGGCCGCTCCTTCGGCACCCTGGGCATCCTCGATCGCCGCCCGAGGACCTTCTCCGTCGACGACATCAACTTCCTCCAGTCCCTGGCCAACGTCCTGGCGGCGGCGATCCAGCGGAAGCGGGACGAGCGCGACCTAGGCGCGATCCGCGACGAGCTGGCGGCTCAGCTCGCCGACATGACCCGGCTCCACTCGCTCGGCTCCCGGCTCTCGAACAGCATCGAGCTGCCGAGGGTCCTCGATGAGGTCCTCGCCGCGGTGACGGGGCTCCAGGGCACCGGCCTGGGCGTCGTGATGCTCATGGACACCGACCGAGACGCGATGGTCACGGCGGCCAGCGTGGGCTTCACGCCGGAGCAGCTCGCCGCCGCCGAGGGGACGCCCGGCGATCGCCCGCCCCTCGGGCCGATCACCTCGATCATCAGCGGGGGCCTGGTCGTCGAGGATACCGCGCCCGACCCGGTCTTCGCCCCGCTCCTGGAGACCGCCCGCCGGGCCGGCTGCAAGGCCGTCTGCAGCACGCCCCTCCTGACCAGCGGCGGCACCCTCATCGGCACCATCGCCACCTATTTCGACCGGCCCCGCCGCCCGACCGACCGCGAGACCCGCCTGGTCGAGTTGTACGCCCGCCAGGCCGCCGAGTTCATCGACAACGCGCGCCTCTACCGCGAGATCCGCGAGGCCGACCGCCACAAGGACGAATTCCTGGCGATGCTCGCCCACGAGCTGCGCAACCCCCTCGCCCCGCTGATGAACGCCCTGCACCTGCTCCGCCCCGACGGCCTCGACCGGGCCGAGGCCGAGCAGGTCCGGACGGTCGCCGAGCGGCAGGTCAGGCACCTCGCCCGGCTCGTCGACGACCTCCTCGACGTCTCCCGGATCAGCACGGGCAAGATCCAGCTCCGGAAAGGCCCGGTCGACCTCAACGCGACCATCGCCCGGGCCGTCGACTCCGCCCGGCTCCTGATCGAGTCCCGTCACCACGAGTTGACCGTCAGCATGCCGGACGACCCGATCTTCCTGGAGGCCGACGCGGCCCGGCTGGAGCAGGTCGTCTCCAACCTGCTCAACAACGCCGCCAAGTACACCGAGCCGGGGGGGAAGATTGAACTGGAGGCCGGGCGCGAGGGGGACGAGGCGTCCGTCCGCGTCCGCGACACCGGGATCGGCATCGCCCCGGATCTGCTGCCCCGCGTCTTCGACCTGTTCACCCAGGCCGAGCGGTCGCTCGACCGGAGCCAGGGGGGCCTGGGGATCGGCCTGACGTTGGTCCGACGCCTCGTGGAGCTGCACGACGGCAGCGTGTCCGTCTCCAGCCCGGGCGTGGGCCGGGGCAGCGAGTTCACCGTCCGACTCCCGGCGAGCCCGGCTCCCGTCGACCCGAACGGCGAGCATCCCGGGCCGGGGACCGTGCCGGCGGAGACGACCCCGAAACGGGTGCTCGTGGTGGACGACAACGAGGACGGCGCCCGCCTCCTGGCCCGCCTGCTCCGGGCGTCCGGGCATCACGCGGAGCTGGCCCACGACGGCCCGACCGCGCTCGACGCGGCGATCGCCACCCCCCCCGACGTGGTCTTCCTCGACATCGGCCTGCCGGGCATGGACGGCTTCGAGGTCGCCCGCCGCCTGAGGAGGCTGGACGGCCCGAACCGGGCCCTGCTGGTGGCCCTGACCGGCTACGGGCGGGAAGACGACATGCGTCGCTCTCGCGAGGCGGGCTTCGACCTCCACATGGTCAAGCCGGTCGACCCGCAGGCCCTCAACGACCTCCTCGCCCGCCACCACCCGCTGGTGCCCCAGGGTCAGGAGTGAACCCGGGGAGCATCAGGCTCGATACCATTGAATCATTGATAAAGCTCGTCGCGTGAGCATTTTCCGCCTCCCTCTCCCTCCGGGAGAGGGCCGGAGTGAGGGTCATCGCCGGGCGAGTGACGTGGCCCCGAGGCGTTGAGCCGGCCGGTTGGCGATGCGACGCACCTCACCGCCGGTCCCTCTCACAGACGGAGAGGGGAGGCAGAAAAATATCCGATTTTGATGCGATGGTTCATTCAACGCCGATAATCGCGGAGGGATTTGAGTTCACGGTTCCCGGTGCAAGATTGCCGTATTTCTGCTGTCCCGTGCCTGCTTGTGATGGCTTCACCGGAGCGAGGCCCGAGCGGCCGTGCCGGAAGATCATCGAGA
>JAJYDH010000670.1 GCA_021777685.1 Planctomycetota bacterium
AATACGTTGATTATTGGGCTTTTTCGATCCAGACCGGCTGGGTGAAGGCCCCGTTGGTGGCGATGTCCCAGACTTCCAGCCGGGCCCAGGTCCGGCCGGTCAGGTCGGGGTTGAGGGTGATCGTCTTCCGGCCGAAGGCGGGGGTGTCGGAGAGGTCGATCCGGTCCCGGTAAACCTGCCGGCCGTCGCCGGAGACGACCTCGGCGAACTTGAGGGGGAAGGTCCACGAGAGGTCGACGCGGACCTCGGGGCGGCCGTCGGGGGGCAGGTTCAGGGTCTGGCCCCCCTCCCGGCCGCCGATCGTGGCGTCGTTGAGGAGGACCTCGCCGGTCGTCACGAAGAATCGCCCGGCGCGGAGGGCTCCGAGGATCGGCTCCCAGCCCTCGTCGAACCGGGGGAGCCGGTCGAGCTTGACGTAGTTGATGTTCATGTGGCCGTAAAGCTCGTGCGTGTGGTCGATTTTGAAGACGTCCACCTCGCCCAGCAGGAGCTTCTTGCGGCCCCAGTTCGACATGTCGTCGAGCAGGTCCAGGCCGCGGTCGCCGAGCCGGGGGCGCGAGAGGTCGGCGGGCATCGCCTTCCAGGCGGCGCCGAGCCAGGATTCCCCCTTGAAGAAGTCCTCGTCCTTGTAGAGGTCGGGCGTGAAGTTCGACGCCTTGATCCGGGCGTGCGCCGTCCAGGCCAGGCCGTGCTCGCGCTTGAGGAGTTCGAACATGTCCTCGGTCCCGCCGACGTGGTAGACCGTCCCGTACTTCGGGTCGGACTCGACGAAGGGCTGGCCGGGGGCTCGCTTCATGGTCCAGAAGACGGGCTTCGGGAACATCTCCAGCCAGTGGCCGGGGTTCCGGCCGGGTTGGCGAGGGCCGAGGTAGAGGTTGGCCTCCTCGCCGGGGATGAGCAGGAGCCTGTCGTCGGAGAGGCGGCGGCACTCGTCGAACATCGCGGCCAGCTCGGGCAGCCGGAGCGGCCCGGGGTCGTCGGGGTGGCCGTCGCCGTGGAACTCGGCGACGTGGACCGCGTCGACGCCCAGCCCCTTGAAGACCCCGACGAGGTCGGGGACCGGCAGCGGGTCGACCTTGGCGGCCTTCTGCCTCATCGCCTCGACGGTGAAGGCCATGTGCCAGTGGCTGGTGAAGGTCTTGTGGCCGGGAAGCTCGGGGAAGCGGTCGCCGTGGGTGTACCGGAGGGCCTCGCGGAGCGCGTCCTCGGCCGGCCCCCGGCTCAGGAGGTAGAAGACGCCCAGCCGCTGCTCGGTCCCCGGCGGGGCGTTGAACCAGGGGACGAAGTTGCCCCCGCCGGTCTCGGGCTGGCGGACGCCGAGGCCGAAGCCCGAGCCGAACCCTCGATGGTCGCGGCCGTGCCAGACCGTCCTGAGGTTGTCGGTCCAGTCCCTCGGGAAGAAGAACCGATGAGGGGGCGGGAAGCAGGCGAGCGAGCCGCCGTCGGACTCGGCCACGATCGTCCGGTGGCGGACCGCGCGGGCGACGTCGGCGCCCTCGGCGGCGATCGGCTCCCGGACGAGCCGCCCCTCGGTGTCGACCCAGGCCAGGCCCTTGCCGATCGGCGAGGTCCCGACGAGCCCGGCGTCGTAGGTGAACGCCCGACGCTCCTCGGCGGTCGAGACGACCGCCTCGACGAGCAGGAGCCGGGCCCCGGCGTAGGCGGTCACGACCAGCTCGCCCCGGAACGGCCCGACCTCGACCGGCCCGACCGCGACCGAACCCCGGCGCCCCCGGCCCAGGACCCGGAAGTCCTTGCCCGCGATGGTCGAGGCATACGCCCTATGCGGGCGTTTCGCGGGGTTGTCGAAGAAGACGTTGAAGACGCTCATCCCCGAGGGTGTCGGCGGCGGGTTCTCGCGGCTGCCGACGACGACGAAGGCGGCCGGGTCGACCTCCTGGGCCAGGGTCGCGGCCCGGCCGGTGGCGTCCTCAACGATCGCCAGCCGCCCGAACAGCGGCCGGCCGGGGCGGAGGTCGAACGTCAGGGCGCCGGTCTCCCCCTCGGCGCAGGGCCAGGTCAGGGTCGCTCGGTCGCCCTCGCGGCGGACCTCGACCTCGGCCCCGGAGCCGATGGCGGGGCCGAAGGCCAGCAAGATCCCCCCGACGCCAGCCCACGTCGCCCACCGGCGGCCGATCCGCGTTGCCATCGCCGGACCCCCCTCGAAATGCCTCGCCAGCCTCCGACCCGTCCCCGAGGATAAAGGGCCGGCCGTCCCGAAGCGAGGCCCTCGCCGCGACCGCTGGCCGGCCGTCGCCTTTTGCCGCCAGGGCCCGGGGAGCGTACCGGCTCCTCTGGAGTGCGGGAGCAAGCTCCCGCCCTGCTGAGCGGCGGGGGCCGATCGTCGGCGGCCGGGCCGGCCTCGCCGCGCTCGCGGAACCGCTTCAGGAGGTCGCGGACGGCGCGGGGCCAGAGGTCGAAGGGATCGTCGAGCCCTGGGCCTGCAGATCCTTCCGCAACCGGGCCTCGTCGAGCTGGACGATGGCCCGGTCCTTGGTGATGGTGGCGGTGTCGGTCTCGAGCTGGTTCTTGGTGGACTCGTCTGCGGACAGGGTCGCCTGGCCGGGCTTTTGGCGGCGGCGACCTGGGCCGTCTGGATCGCCTGCTGGTCCTTCAGGAGCGTCGTCGCCGGGTTGATCTGGTCGGCCTGGAACGTCTGCTGATCCGTCTGGATCTTGGCCTGGTCGGCCTGCACGGTCGGGTCGGGTCGGGTCGGACTGGGCGGGGTCCGTCTCGAAGCCGAAGCCGTACCCGTACCCGCCCCCGATCCCCTGGTACAGCCCGTAACCGAATCCCGAGAGGACCGTCCGGGCCCCAAACTGGTCGACGAGCATCCGAGTCCGTTTGCGGCTCCGCGTGTATTCCTCCGTCGCAAGACAGGAACAACCATCGAGACGGCCCCGCGAACATGAGGGGACCGCGGCGAGGATGACGTCCCACTTCCACGACCGCGCGGGGCCCCGTCCGACCTCCGGCCGATCCGCATCGGCCGGGGCTTCTCCTCCATTGCCGAGGACCCGAGACGCGCC
>JAJYDH010000671.1 GCA_021777685.1 Planctomycetota bacterium
GGCGTCCTCCTGGAACCGTTGGACGATCCGCTTCGAGGGGGGCGGGGTCGCGGCGGCGGCCTCGGCGACGGCGGCCATGTCCGGGAAGTTGGGCACGGCCGGATTCGAGGCCGTCCGGGGCAGGGGGAAGGGCGCGGGTGCGGCGCTCCGGGGGCCGGTGGCCCGGTCGGCCCCGAAGCCCTCGCCCGAGGAGGCGTCGGCCGGGGCGTAGCCGGCCCGGGAGACGTCCCCGGCCGAGCCACGACCGGCGGCGGCGGCCGGCTTGAGGCTCTTCACCCAGGTCGCCAGGGGCTGGTAATACCTGTCGTTCGGGCCCCGGAAGATGGCGTTCTTGCTGCCGCCGTGGGGGACCAGCCCGGCCGAGAGGAGGTCGCTCCGCGACGGGTCGTCGGGGTTGACCAGCCGGAGCGCGGCGTCGAGGTTGGCGCGGGCGACGTCGGGGTTCTTCAGGTCGCGCTGGGTCCGGATCTCGACGAGCTGGAACGTGCCCTGGTATTTCTCGTTATGGCATTTGGCGCAGCTCTGGAGGAGCACCGGCTGGACGTACCTGGCGAACTCGTCGGCCCGCCGGACGGCCTGCGCCGGGGGCAGGTCGAAGATGACCGGGACGGTGTTGAAGTGCTTCGAGACGCTGGCGAGGAAGCGGGGGTCGAGCGCCGCCGGCTGCTCGGCGGCCGGCTGCTCGGCGGAGGTCCGGCGGATCTCGGGGTCGACGCCGGGCCGGCTCGCGGTGGCGTCGAGGTTGAAGAGCATCCGCCTGACCTCGCGGTCGTCCGGGCTCATCCGCTGGACGGCGACGAGCTGCTCGCGGGCCTGATCCGGGAGGTGCTCGGTGAGGCACCAGCGGGCCAGCTTCATCCGCTCGTCGGGGTCGCCGGCGGGGAGCCGGGCGGCCTGGAACCGGTAGAGTTCCTCGACCGAGCCGGCGGCCTTCTGGACCATCGCCCGGGGGTACTGGACCGTGCCGACCTTCTGGCGATGGCGGAAGACGCCGGCGGCGGCGTCCTCCACGATCTCGCCCCGGACGACCTGGCCGCTGGACAGCAGGAGCGCCTGGTACGTCGCGGGGGACGTCGGCGCCGGGTTTGGGAGGCCCCGCGGGGCCGGGGCGGCCTGGCCGAGGGCGACCGAGGTCGCCAGCCAGAGCAGGCCGGGCGCGGCGAGGCCGGCGATGAGCGGACGGATTTGGGGTGACATGGTGGCGGGACGTTAGCCCGCCCCCTACAATTCGTCAAGGCGACCATCCGCCCCATTTTTCCGGGCCTTTTCCCCTCAAGTCCGAGAGGCCGCGCGACCGATCATGGCCCCTTTCGAAACCTCGCCCGAGCTCGACTCCCTGGTCGGCCAGGTCGTCGTCCTCGACCTGAAATCGAGCTACGTTTGCCTCGGGACGCTGGAGGCGGTCGACCCGCTCTTCTTCGCCATGACCGACGCCGACCTGCACGACTTCCGCGACAGCTCGGCCACCCGCGAGGTCTACGTCTACGACTCGGCCCGGCTGGGCATCCGCCGGAACCGGGGCCGAGTCCTGGTCCGCCGCGACGAGGTCGTCGCCATCACTCGCTTCGCCGAGATCGCGGAGTCTTGATCCGCTTGATGCTCGCCAAACGGCATGGCTTGTGCCTAGAGTAAGAAAATGGCCGGATATCGGGCCGCGACCGGCGAATACCCACCGAGCAGCCCGAAGCCGGCACTCACAAACGCCATCCGAGGTGACTGAACCATGACACGACTCCGCTGGTTGCTCGCCCTCCCGGCGCTCATCCTCGCGACCTCCGGCCCGGCCCCGGCGGCCGACCTCCGGGATAAGGCCAAGCTCTTCACGCCCGAGGCGATCGTCAAGGCCGGCGACGAGATGGACCGAATCGAGAAGGAATATCAGGTCCCGATCCGGCTCGAGACCGTCGAGACGCTGAACGGCGAGAACATCGACGACGTCCTCCGGCAGCACGCCAGGGCGGCCGATGCGCACGGGCTCTACATCCTGATCGCCCGCAAGGAGCACAAGACCGAGGTCGGCGAGTCGCGAAGCTTCTCAAAATACCTGACCCGCCAGCGGACCCTGGCGATCCGCGAGGCCATCAACGGCGAATTCAAGAAGGGCAACTTCGACGCCGGGCTCCTCGCGGGCCTGGCGAAGACCGACTCGGTCCTGTCCGAGGCCAGGGCCGAGGCGGGCGGCACGCTCCGCCCGACCACGCCGAACGCCCCGGTCGGCCGCCGGGCCAACCCGGCGCCGGTCCCGGCCCCTCATGGCGGCCCCCCGGTCCCGGGCCGACCTTCTACTTCGGGAGGACTCATGACTCTGGTGACGATCGTTCTCGGCATCCTGGCCCTCTTCGTCGTGATCCGCCTGCTCGGGGCCCTGTTCTCGGGCGGCAATCGCGGCGGATACGCCGGCCAGCAGCGGTCGATGGGCCCCGGCGGCCCCGGATACGGGCCCGGCTACGGCGGCCCCGGTTACGGCGGAGGCGGGGGCGGCGGCGGGTTCATGTCGAGCATGTTCGGCGGGATCGGCGGCGCCCTGGCCGGCAACTGGCTCTACGACCAGTTCTCCGGCCGCCATCACGACACCTCGGTCGGCCAGTCCACCAACTATGACCCGGGCCTCGGTGCCACCGAGGCCCCCGCCAACGACGACTTCGTCACCCCCGGCGACGGCGGCGCCATCCGCTTCCAGTGGGTCGCCGGCCGAAACCGATCAGCCCGACAATGCGGCTCCCCGTCCGCCGCGCGATCAGGCTAATCCGGCCTCGGCGGCGGAAGCGCAACCGCATCGGCCGCGCGCCTATTTTCCGTACACGATTCGTTCGGGCGACACGCTCGAAGGAATCGCGGCGCTGTTCGGGGTGGACGTTTCGGATTTGACGCGGGCGAACCGCCGGCTCTCGGACGACAATTTGATGGCGGGCGACACGATTCGCATCCCGAATCCGTTTCTGGCGCGCGAACGCGAACTTAACGCCGAAATCGATCGGTTGACGATCGACGCGCAGGAAGCGGCGCAAAAGGCGCA
>JAJYDH010000103.1 GCA_021777685.1 Planctomycetota bacterium
GATCCTGGCCCTGGCGACCCTCGCCGCCGACCCCGCCGACCGCCCGTGCGTGCTCGTCGTGGTCGGCACGCCCGGCACGCCCGAATATGAGGCCCAGTTCCGCCGCTGGGCCGACCAGTGGCAAGCCGCCGCCGAGAAGGCAAAAGCCGAGCTGATCCGGATCGGCCTCGACGACCCGGCCGGCACGACCGACCGCGACCGCCTCAAGGCCATCCTGGCCGGGAAGGCCGCCGGGGCCGAGCCGCTCTGGGTCGTCCTGATCGGACACGGGTCGTACGACGGCAAGGAGGCGAAGTTCAACCTCCGGGGTCCCGACGTCTCCGACGCCGAGTTCTCGTCCTGGCTCGCCCCGATCAAGCGGCCGATCGCCGTCCTCGACTGCGCCTCGGCCAGCGCCCCGTTCCTGAACCGACTCTCGGCCGAGAACCGGGTGATCGTCACGGCGACCAAGAGCGGCAGCGAGCAGAACTTCGCCCGCTTCGGCCAGTACCTCGCCGAGGCGATCGCCGACCCTTCCGCCGACCTCGACAAGGACGGCCAGGTCTCGCTCCTCGAAGCCTTCCTCGTCGCCAGCGGCCGGACCGCCGAGTTCTACAAGACCAAGGCCCGGCTGGCCACCGAGCACGCCCTGCTCGACGACAACGGCGACAAGCTGGGCACCCCCGCCGACTGGTTCAAGGGGGTCCGAGCCACCCGCCGGGCCAGGGACGGCGCCCCGCCCGACGGCCTCCGGGCCCACCAGCTCCCGCTCATCCCCAGCGACCGAGAGCGGTCCATCCCCCCCGAGGTCCGCCAGAAGCGGAACAATCTCGAACTCGCCGTGGCCGCCCTCCGAGACCGCAAGGCGAAGCTCGCCGAGGCCGATTATTACGCCCAGCTCGAACCCCTGATGCTCGAACTGGCGAGGGTCTACCGCGACCTTAACATGATAACATCAACAAAATAACGCCCGTCCCCCAAAGCGGCCCACCAGGATTGGTGCTATTCCAGAATTCTCCTTTCGCGTCCCGGTTTAGAAGATGGGCGATTTGAGTCGATAAGGCAAGGAAAAACCAGAATGTCTCCGGCCCTTTTCGGCCCGATCGGAGGGCTCGGGGGCCGCGCCAGTGCCGAAGAAAACGGGATGGATGGTTGCACCGGACGGGCCGAATCGATATATTCGTCCACCATCCCCCGAAGGATCGGCGAGCGACGACGGATCGTGGGCGGGGCAATCGCACCATGTTCGAGCAAGCATTCAAGAATATCGATGACGTCCTCCGGAAGGAGGCGGGCTGCGGCACCGAGCTGGATTATGCCGAGCAGACGTCCTGGCTCCTCTTCCTGAAATACCTCGACGGCCTGGAGCAGGACCGGGCGGACGAGGCGGCGCTGGAGGGCCGGAAATACACGTTCATCCTCGACGAACCCTATCGGTGGGACGTCTGGGCGGCGCCGAAGACTCCCCTCGGGATGCTCGACCACAACAAGGCCCTGGTCGGCGACGACCTCCGCGACTTCGTCGATCAGAAGCTCTTCCCCTACCTCCACGGCTTCAAGCGGAAGGCCACCGGGCCAAACACGATCGAATACAAGGTCGGGGAGATCTTCGCGGAGATCAAGAACAAGATCTCCAGCGGGTACAACCTCCGCGAGATCATCGACCACGTCGACGAGCTGCGGTTCCGGTCTCAGGTCGAGAAGCATGAGCTTTCGCACCTGTACGAGGCCAAGATCAAGAACATGGGCAACGCCGGGCGGAACGGCGGGGAATACTACACCCCGCGCCCGCTGATCCGCGCCATGGTCAAGGTCGTGGACCCGAGGATCGGCGAGCGGATCTACGACGGCGCGGCCGGGTCGGCGGGCTTCCTCTGCGAGTCGTTCGACTATCTCCGGGCCAAACCGGGCCTGACGACGAGCGACCTCAAGACGCTCCAGGAGCGGACCTTCTACGGCAAGGAGAAGAAGTCGCTCGCCTACGTGATCGCGATCATGAACATGATCCTGCACGGGATCGAGGCGCCGAACATCCTCCACACCAACACCCTGACCGAGAACCTCGCCGACGTCCAGGACAGGGACCGCTTCGACGTCGTGCTCGCCAACCCGCCCTTCGGCGGCAACGAGCGCAAGGAGGTCCAGCAGAACTTCCCGATCCGCACCGGCGAGACGGCGTTCCTGTTCCTCCAGCACTTCATCAAGGTCCTCAGGGCCGGCGGCCGGGCCGGCGTGGTCATCAAGAATACGTTCCTGTCCAACACCGACAACGCCTCGGTCGCCCTCCGCAAGCACCTGCTCGAAAGCTGCGACCTGCACACCGTGCTCGACTGCCCCGGCGGGACCTTCCAGGGGGCGGGCGTCAAGACGGTGGTCCTCTTCTTCGAGAAGGGCTCGCCGACCCGCAAGGTCTGGTATTACCGGCTCGACCCCGGCCGCAACCTCGGCAAGACCAACCCCCTCAACGACGCCGACCTCGCCGAGTTCGTCGCCCTCCAAAAGACCTTCGCCGACTCGCCCAAGAGCTGGACCGTGGACGCGGCGACGATCGACAGGGCGACCTTCGACCTTTCCGTGAAGAACCCCGACGGCGGCGAGAAGGTGACGCACCGGAGCCCGCGAGAGATTTTGGACGAGATCGCGGCGCTGGATGCGGAGAGCGCGGAAGTTCTGGCGACGATCCGGGGGCTGCTGTGAAGAACGGGTGGCCGGTCAGAACAGTCAGCGAGATTGCCCATCGGTCGCTGGGAAAGATGCTGGACAAGGCAAAGAACAGGGGGACTCCTCGGCCGTATTTGCGCAATATTAATGTGAGATGGTTTGATTTCGATCTGAGCGATCTCCTTGAGATGCCATTTCTGGACGAGGAATCGGCCAGATTTACTGCCGTGAGGGGGGATGTGCTCATCTGCGAAGGGGGCTATCCAGGCCGTGCCGCGATATGGAATGAGGATTACCCGATCCACTTCCAGAAAGCGATTCATCGGGTCCGTTTCCACGAGCAGGAACGAAACAGATGGTTCCTATATTTTATTTACTACCTGGAGACCACTGGGCAGCTACGGCAATATTACACAGGCACCGGAATTCAGCATTTCACTGGGGAGGCACTGGCGCGGCTTCCCGTACCAATTCCGCCAATTGCCGAACAACGGCGGATCGTCGGCATCCTCGACGAAGCGTTTGACGGCATCGCCAACGCCAAAGCCAACGCCGAGAAGAACCTTCAGAACGCCCGAGCGCTGTTCGAACGATACCTCGAAGCGGTCTTCACTCGACGAGGGGAAGGATGGGTAAAGAAGCGATTGGGAGAGGTCGCCAAGACGCAATACGGCCTCTCCGAGCCGATGAATGAGGAAGGCAAAGGGTTCAAAATCTTCCGCATGGGTGAGCTGCAAGATGGCCGGCTGATGGATACCGGCCGGATGAAGTTCGCAGACATCGAACGAGCGGAATTTGAAAAATACAAACTTCAGCCTGGAGATGTTTTGTTCAATAGGACCAATAGTTTCGAGTTGGTGGGCAAGACCGGCATCTTTGCCCTCCCCGGGGACTATTGTTTTGCGTCGTACTTGGTGAGGGTGCTGCTCAATCCAAAAACCATGATACCAGAATTTTTAAATTATTTTATGAGCTCTGGTCAATTTCAAAGCTCCGTGAAGAGGAAGGCTTCCAGGTCAATCAATCAAGCGAACATTAATGCCACGATCCTCTCGAACGAGATGATCCGGTTTCCCGAATCCCTCGAATTACAGGATTCAATCGTCAGACAGTTGGATTCTCTTCGAGGCGAGACCCGTCGCCTCGAATCGATCTATCGCCAAAAGCTCGCCGCCCTCGACGAGTTGAAAAAATCCCTCCTCCACCGGGCGTTCTGCGGTCAACTCTAGTTTGACCGTGACGGTCCAATTAATATGATTGTGCAAAACGCCCGGGAACTTCGGGAATCGCAGCCCCGGAGGGGCGACCGTCAGTAGCCCGGGGTGCAACCCCGGGGAAAGTCGGAGAAGTAAGACCCCCGAGCCCCGGAGGGGCGGCCGTCGCGCCGCGTCCGGGGCCGACGGCCGCCCTTCCCGGGCTTGATGATCGCGGTTTCCGGGCGAATTCCCGGGGTTTCACCCCGGGCTACTGACGGTCGCCCCTCCGGGGCTGCAAGATGTCGCCTCAGAGGGCCACGCCATGAACGAGGCCGAGACCCGCGCCGAGCACATCGACCCCGCCCTGACGGCGGCGGGGTGGGGCGTGGTCGAGGGGAGCCGCATCCGCCGGGAATACCCGATCACGCCCGGCCGGATCGAGGGCCAGGGTCGGCGCGGCCGGTCGCTCTCGGCCGATTACGTGCTGGAGTACCGCAACACCAGGCTCGCGGTGGTCGAGGCCAAGGCGTGGGACGAGGCCCCGACCGAGGGCGTGGCGCAGGCGAAGAACTACGCCGGCAAGTTGCAAATCCGGTTCGCCTATTCCACCAACGGCCGGGGCCTCTACGAGGTCGACATGGCGACCGGCCGCGAGGCCGAGGTCTCGCGCCACCCCTCGCCTCAAGAGCTCTGGGACCGGACCTTCGCCGAGGCGGACCCCTGGCGCGACCGGTTCGCCGACGTGCCGTTCGAGGACCGGGGCGGGTCGCACCCCGGCCGCTATTATCAGGACATCGCCGTCGAGCGGGTGTTGCAGGCCGTCGCCGCCGGCCGGCCGCGCATCCTGCTGACGCTCGCCACGGGCACGGGCAAGACGTTCATCGCCTTCCAGGTCGCGTGGAAGCTGTTCCACGCCCGCTGGAACCTCGGCCGCGAGCCGTCGAGGCGCCCCCGCATCCTGTTCCTGGCCGATCGCAACATCCTGGCGGATCAGGCGTACAACGCCTTCTCGGCCTTCCCGGAAGATGCGCTGGTGCGGATCGAGCCGGACGAGATCCGCAAGAAAGGCCGGGTGCCGAAGAACGGGAGCCTGTTCTTCACGATCTTCCAGACCTTCCTGAGCGGCCCGCCGCGAGACGGCGTGCCCTCGCCCTACTTCGGCGACTACCCGGCCGACTTCTTCGACTTCATCGTGATCGACGAGTGCCATCGCGGCGGGGCCAACGACGAGAGCACCTGGCGGGGCATCCTCGACCACTTCGAGCCCGCCGTGCAGCTCGGCCTGACCGCCACGCCCAAGCGCGACGTCAATGTCAACACCTACGAGTACTTCGGCGATCCGGTCTTCATCTACTCGCTGAAGGACGGGATCAACGACGGCTTCCTGACGCCGTTCCGGGTCAAGCAGATCGCCACGACGCTCGACGAGTACGTCTACACGCCCGACGACCGGCTGATCGAGGGGGAGATCGAGGCCGGCCGGCGGTACACCGAGGCCGACTTCAACAGGATCATCGAGATCAAGGAGCGCGAGGAGTACCGGGTCAGACTGTTCATGGGGCAGATCGACCAGCGGGAGAAGACGCTGGTCTTCTGCGCCACGCAGCTCCACGCGCTGGCCGTCCGCGACCTGATCAACCAGATGAAGTGGAGCACCGACCCGAACTACTGCCAGCGGGTGACGTCCCACGATGGCGAGCTGGGGGAGCAGCACCTGCGCGACTTCCAGGACAACGAGAAGACCACCCCGACCATCCTGACGACCTCGCAGAAGCTCTCGACCGGCGTCGACGCCCGGAACGTCCGCAACATCGTCCTGATGAGGCCGATCAACTCCATCGTCGAGTTCAAGCAGATCATCGGCCGAGGGACGCGGTTCTACGAGGGCAAGGACTATTTCACGATCCACGACTTCGTGAGGGCCCACCAGCATTTCCAGGACGCCGCCTGGGACGGCGAGCCGCTGGAGCCGGAGCCGAGGCCCGAGCCGCCCCCCGCCGACGAGCCCGATCCCGGGCCAATGGGGCCGACTCCGGGCCCGGAACCTGGGGGGCGCCGGGGCAAGGTCCGGGTCAAGCTGGCCGACGGCAAGGCCCGGACCATCCAGCACATGATGGCCACCACATTCTGGCATCCCGACGGGACGCCCATGTCGGCCCAGCAGTTCCTGGAGATGCTCTTCGGCAAGCTGCCCGAGTTCTTCCGGGACGAGGCCGAACTTCGCGCGATCTGGAGCGAGCCCGGCACCCGCAAGACGCTCCTCCGGGGGCTGGCCGAGAAGGGGTTCGGCCGCGACCAGCTCGCCGAGATGCAGAAGATCATCGACGCCGAGAATAGCGACCTGTTCGACGTCCTGGCCCACGTCGCCTACGCCCTGCCGCCGAGGACCCGCGAGGATCGCGTCTCGGACGCGAGGGCCGCGATCAGCACCCGGTTCAACGACCGGCAGAAACTCTTCCTCGACTTCGTCCTGTCGCATTACGTGAGCATCGGCGTGGATGAGCTCGACCAGGAGAAGCTGACGCCGCTGCTCCGCCTGAAATATCACAACTCGATCGCCGACGCCGTGGCCGACCTCGGCCGGCCGGATGAGATCGGCAAGGTTTTCAACGGATTCCAGAAATATCTCTATGAGCAGCAGGCCGTGGCGTGAATAATCCGCCGGGAAGGAATCCCGCAAGCTGGGTCATAATCTAGGTTGGGGAAACTCCGGGGCGATACCCGACCTACGTGGCCTTGGCGGTTTGGAAGAAGTATCAATAGCCGGGGGAAATTGGGAAGAATCCATTTTCTGATAGGTTGAGTTGAGTTTGTGCCGCAAAGCCGAATTCTAGCCCCGATTTCTTGCCAATTTTGGTCGATTTTGGACCACTTGTGGCCCAAAACTGGGTCAAATCGGCCCCTTTTTTGGGGGTTTCAAGGTCATTTCGGCCCACTTTGCCAGACAAAGAAACAGAATGGGTCGAGTTTGCCGGGCTTCGCCTCTCACCCGCGATCGGCCTGGGGTAGGGAGCCTCGGCCGGGCGATGGCGCATTCTCGTCGCCGGTCGAAAATCGTGTGTTAGCCGGATCGCTCCCGAGCGATTGTATTGACGAGGGCTCGTGCTCGATCGACTTCGATCCGGGCCATTCCGCGGCTCCTCCGGCCGTCGTCAGGCCGGCGGGGTCGTTGCGGCTGGCTTCGAGTTTTCGCGAGCCCCTATCCGGGGCCTGGCTTCGTGTTGGACGCCCGGTCGGTCGAGATCGCTGGCCATTACGCGGGGGTTGGGTTTGTATGGTTGCGGGGCTCGTGCGATTGGGTCTGAATTTTACGACAGGTGGGAGGGTCGCCCGGTTGGGTCTGAATTTCCCGGGCGAGGCCCGCCGATCCCCGTCGTCCGGGCCCTCGGCGGGCGGGATGAACTTGGCGTGGCCGCCTCTTGAAGTCGGGATTTCCCGGGAAATTGGTTGCGAGTCCGTCCCCGAGACGCGGGCGACCCGACGCGGTCGCGGCCACGGGCCCGGCGTCGGAAACCTTTGCGGTGTCGTCAGATCGGAGTGTCGAGCCTTGCGGGTTTCCCGGGGAAACGCGCGATTCGGAGGGTGATTTTCGAGGTGGGGCGGTGCCCGACTTACGGGGCCAGGTCGATCCAGACGCGGATGACCGGCTCGTCGATGGAGCGTTCGGCGCGGAAGCCGAGCTTCTCGCAGACTCGCTGCATCTCGTGATTGTCGGGGAGGATCTCGGCGGTGACGCGGGCGATCTTCTCGTCGCGGGCGATCGCGAGCAGGCGGGTGAGGATCTCGGTGCCGATCCCCCGGCCCTGGTGCTGGTCGCCGATGAGCATGGCGAACTCGGCCTCGTCGGTCCCCCGGAGCTTGCTCAGGCGGCCGACCCCGATGACCTCGTGCTCGCCGGTCCAGGGCTCCTTGCGGTCGACGACCAGGGCCATCTCGCGGTCGTAATCGATGAAGCAGATTCGGGTTAGGCGATCGTGGGCGACCCTCTGGCTGAGCTTCATGGCGTGGAAATAGCGGAGGGAGACGGAGCGCTCGGAGAGGGTCTGGTGGAACTTGACGAGCAGCGGCTCGTCCTCGGCCCGGATCGGCCGGATCACGACTGGGCAGCCGTCCTTGGTGTTCCAGGTCGAGACGTACTGGGTCGGATAGGGCCGGATCGCGGGCCTGGGGAGCTTGTCGTCGGGGATGGACGGGTCGTGGAGGATCACCCGGGCGTCGAGCGCGACCAGCCCCTCGGGGGAGGCCAGGAGCGGGTTGATGTCGACCTCCTTGATCCGGGGACGCTCGACGATCATCTTGCTGAAGCGGACGAGGAGTTGCTCCAAAGCCTCCAGGTCAATCGGCTTGCGTCCCCGGACGCCCTGGAGGGCCTGGTAGATCCGGGTCCGCTCCATCAGGCGGCGGGCGAGGGTCGAGGTCAGGGGAGGGAGGGCCAGCGAGCGGTCCCGGTAGACCTCGACGAGCGGCCCGCCCGAGCCGAAGAGCAGGACCGGCCCGAACTGGGGGTCGTCGCTGGCGCCGACGATCAGCTCGTAGCCGTCGAGCTTGACCATCGGCTGGACCGTCACGCCGAGCATCGCGTCGGACGCGCCAATGGCGTCGACCCCGGCGGCGATCGCCCGGTAGGCCTCCTTGACCTCGCGGGCGTCGGCCAGGTTGAGTTTCACGCCGCCCACGTCGGTCTTGTGGGTGATGGTCCGGGAGTAGAGCTTGAGGACGACCGGGAAGCCGATCTCCCTGGCCGCCTCGATGGCCTCGGTCTCGGAGATCGCCACGCGGGTCTCGACGATCGGAATCCCTTGGGCGGACAGCAGTTGGAGCGACTCGAACTCGTCGAGGAGGGTCCGCTTCTCGTCCCCGGCGGCCTCCAGGATGGCGTCCCCGCGGGCCTTCTGCTCGGCCTCGTCGTCGGACTCGGGGTCGAGGGTCGGGGTCTCGTACAGGGCCCGGAGGTTGTCGGCGTGGCGGGCCATCGCCGAGAAGAGGCGGGCGGCGGTGTCGGGGTAGGGGAACGTGGGGATGCCCGCCTGGTCGAGGATCGCCTCGCCGGCGGCGACCTCCGCGCCGCCCATCCACGAGGCCAGGACCGGCTTCCCCTCGACCTTGGCGTAAGGCCTTAACGCCTCGGCGGTTCGGGTGGGATCGGTCATCGCCTGGGGGGTGAGGATCACCAGCAGGCCGTCGGAGCCGGGGTCCTTCGCGGCGACCTCCAGGGCCTTCGCGAACCGGTCGGGCCCGGCGTCGCCCAGGACGTCGATCGGGTTGCCGTGGCTCCAGTGCGGGGGCAGGAAGGACCCGAGGGCCTTGAGGGATTCGGGGGAAAGCTCCGCGAGCTGCCCCCCCTTGCCGACCAGGGCGTCGACCGCCAGCACGCCGGGGCCCCCGGCGTTGGTGACGATCGTGAGCCTGGGCCCCTTCGGCCGGGGCTGCTTGGCGAGGACCTCGGCGAGGTAGAAGACGTCGGAGATCGTGGTGGCCCGGAGGACCCCACCGCGCCGGAAGGCGGCGTCGAGCACCTCGTCGCTGCCGGCGAGCGAGCCGGTGTGCGACGCGGCGGCCTTGGCGGCGGCCTCGGTCCGGCCCGCCTTGATGACGATGATCGGCTTGGTGAGCGCAACCTCCCTGGCGGCCGAGAGGAACGAACGGGCGTCGCCGACCGACTCCATGTAGATGACGATCGACCGGGTCCTCGGGTCGTCCCCCAGGTAGTCGATCAGGTCGCCCCAGCCGACGTCGAGCATCGATCCGATCGAGATGAACGCGCTGAAGCCGACCTGGGCGCGGAGGCTCCAGTCGAGGATGGCGGTGGTCAGGGCGCCGCTCTGGCTGATGAACCCGACGCTGCCGGGCCGGGCCATCGCCCCGGCGAAGGTGGCGTTGAGCCCGCCGAAAGGGCGCATCACCCCCAGGCAGTTCGGCCCGATCAGCCGGATTCGCCCGCGCCGGGCCTGCTCCAGGACCCGGCTCTCCAGGACCATCCCCTCGGGGCCGGTCTCCTTGAACCCGGCCGAGATCACGATCGCCCCCTTCACCCCCGCGTCGGCGCACTCGCCGATGAGGTCGGGCACGCCCGGCGCCGGGGTGGCGATGACGGCCAGGTCGACGGCCTCGGGGACGTCCTTGATCGTCGGATAGGCCCTGATCCCCAGCACGTTCGGCCGCTTCGGGTTGACCGGGTAGACCGTCCCGCCGAACGGGTTGCTGATCAGGTTCCAGAGGACCGTCCGCCCGACGCTCCCCGCCTTCTCCGTCGCCCCGACGACCGCCACGCTCCTCGGCGAGAAGATCGCATCCAGGGGCTTCCGGCCCGACCGATAGACGTCGGAGCCCTGGTCGGTCGGGGTTTCGGGGGTGGTCATCGGATTCACTCTTCCTTGATCGCGAGTGACGTTGGCACGCCCTCGGAAACCGGACAAGATTGCGGACACGTCGCTGGATTTTCAGCAATCAAGTCGATGTCATGGCAAGAATTAAGGCATCCACTCTTGTCGACGTTCTAACGGGTACATCTCTGGCTCATGTGGCAAAATCGCGTTATCCCACATGGAATCGGTTTGGTCGAGCCAAAATAGGCCGAACCTAAGCCCTGGAGCTTGCTTCGCCAATTGTCCTCCGCACGGCGACCGCTTTCGGCCACTGGCTAAGGCAAATTGATATCCAACCGATCGAGAAAATCCGGACCTAGAGAGGTTATAATGCCTCCAAATTGATTGCCGTCGATAAGTCCAATAGGTTTCCTTCCAGGAGCGCCTGCCTCACTGATAGCCGCCTTAGAGAAATGACTTGTCGTGACGACTACTCCTCTTGCGAACGGTTCCAGGCTCCCACGAAGCTCAGCTATTTCTCTACGACCAACAGTGTGAAGCCAACGCTTTGCCTGAACTTGGACCCGCAAGCCTCGCAAGGGCCAAATGTGCTGGCCAGGATACGCATCGACGTCAATTCCTCCATCTTGGCTATATTTGGTCACTTCGACGCGTTCAAATCCCGTTCTTAATAATACCTCTTTCACAAGATGTTCAAATTCCTGGGGGCTGAAGGACAGCAGGCGCGCTCGGATCGACGAGGCTCCAGGGGCCGAGAGGTCGAAAGCCGACTGTTGATCGAGCTTTGGTAGCCCCGCGATCTGCCGATCTTCTTGAGAACCGACGTCATCCGTGTCTATTTTCTCGCAGACCTCGCGACTGATCGCCTCATCCAATGTGAGAGGAACTGAGTTTGGATCTTGGTGGATCAAGAACTCGAAAAGCCAGACGCTCCGAGAAGTACCACGGATATCGACCTGAGCCTCTTGATAATGCCGCAAGTACTCCAGTAAGCCGAGAAATCGCCAGCGCTTGGGGCCAACCGATTTGTCGCGCCGACTCGCAACGATTGCGAATAGATAGATAGGAAATCGGTCGCCGAGTTGCTGGGGCAGGCGTCGATTCATCCCGGAAAGGTTCTGATCCCCCTCCATTCCCGCTCCCGTATAGACCAAAGTTCTCCCCTCAATGCGGTCGTGGTACGGGTTCTCCCTGTGAAGGCGAGAAGGGGCGATCGAAGTCATGATCGCCATCCGCCTGACGACTTTGTCGTCCTCAAGGCGCAATCGGACACCGCCCGCATTCGATACACCAAGTGACTTCGAAATCTCATCGTTAGAGTACAGGTCGCCAACCACGAATGACTCGATTTCAGAATGCATTGTGACCCTGATTTGACTGCTTCGGAATGCGTTGCAACGAGCAAGTTATCATGATGCTTTGTGAGCGAGTCTGGGCTGTTCGTTCATTCCATCCGCGATCTGTTCGTTCGAAACGGGGTAGTCAACCCAGACCCAAGCCTGGACATAGGCGCCCCTGGTAGGGCTCCCGGTCGCCCGTGAAACCGGAGCTTCGCAATCGATCTCAAGAAAACCTTCGTCGTGATACTTTTTCTTTGCTTCCGCACGGTACCAAGCTTCGTCGGGCGTCCAGCCGAGGCTCATCTGTGGAGACTCCCAATCAAGGAATGGCTCAGGGATCATGCTTCCTCACCGATGAAGCTCGTTGTGCCGGTATTATATTCCGGACGAATGGGCGGGCGGAAACATACTATCTTTCGTCCGATCCGATTTTTCGAACGGACGGGACTCCGGCTCATCCTCCCCCGGCCCGGCGTTGCTTCTGTTCGAGCCTGATCCGTCGGGCCAGTCGGAACCAGGTCGTCGCCTGGGAGGAGGCGAGGCAGGCGAGGGAGGCGGCGGCGAGGAGCGCCATCAGGGCGGTCGGGCCGACGGTGGCGAAGAAGACGTTCGCCTCGACCCGGTGCCGCTCGTCGATGAAGCCGTAGAGGTAGCGGGCGCAGATCAGGAGCCAGGCGGCGCAGCCGAACATCCCCGCCCAGCGGCCCCAGCGGTGGCCGGTCAGGATCGACCAGGCGACCGCCAGGAGGACCAGCGCGATCCCCGTCCCCGTGCCGACGATCGAGGGGAGCGTGCCGTGGTAGCCGATGATCCGCCGGGCCTCGGGCGGCAGGGCCAGGACCACCGACGTCCAGAACAGCGAGAACACGCTCAGCGCGGCGAACTCGAACGAGATTCCGATGATCGCCTTGGGACGCTCGGCGTCGATCTCGCGCTCGTCCAGCCGGAACCGGTAGGGCGGGGCCGCGACCGGCCTGCCGTCGAGGACGTTCTGGAGGTCGTCGGCGAAGGCGTCGGCCGTCTGGTAGCGGTCGTCGGGGTCCTTGGCCGACGCCTTGTGGACGACGGCCATCAGGGCGGGCGAGACGGATTTATTGAGGCCGGCGACCGGCGGCAGGGCCTTGGTGACAACGTGGCGGAGGACCCCCTCGCGGGTCGGGGCGTCGACGGCCCGGCCCAGGGTGAGCATCTCGAAGAGGACCAGCCCCAGCGAATAGACGTCCGTCCGGTGGTCGATCTCCAGCCGGCCCGTCACCTGCTCCGGGCTCATGTAGGTGGGCGTGCCGACGATCTGGCCGGTGCTGGTGATGGTGACGTCCTCGAAGAACCGGGCGACGCCGAAGTCGATCAGGCGGACCTTCCCCGAGCGGTCGAGCAGCAGGTTCTCCGGCTTGACGTCGCGGTGGACCACCCCCCGCTCGTGGGCATGCCCCAGCGCCCGGGCGGCGTCCCTGGCGATCTCGACGCAGCGGCGGACGTGCTCGGCCGAGGTGGTCCGGGGCGTCGGACCGGGAGTCGTCGCCCTGTGCCGGTCGGGATCGGCCGGGGGCATCGTGACCGTCGAGCCGTCGAAGCGGACGACCGGCGCCTCGTCCTCGACCGACGCCAGCCCCTCCAGGGCCGAGTCGATCGTCGCCTTCGGGTCGCGGTCGATCGCGTCGAGCACCCGGCGGATCGAGGCGCCGTCGACGTACTCCAGCGCCATGTAGCAGAGCTGCTGGTCCTGGCCGACGTAGTGGACCCGGGCGATGTGGGGATGGTCTAATTTGGCGACCGCCTGGGCCTCGCGGCGGAACCGGGCGATGTCGTCCGGGCGGTTCAGGGCGTCGCCCAGGACCTTCAGGGCCACGACCCGGCCGAGCGAGACCTGGCGGGCCTGATAGACCACCCCCATCCCGCCCGAGCCGAGGCGACGCTCGACCACGAAGTCGCCGACGCGGACCTCTGCCTCCAGCTTCGTCGGGCGACGAGGAGGCTCGGGCGCTGCATCGAGCACCGATCCGTTCTCGCCCATCGGCCGAATTCCTCCCGGTTGCCCCACCCTCGACCCCCGCCGAGAGTCCCCGAACCTACCATGATATCCGCGCCGGCCGGACTCGCAAGCCGGTCAGATCGGGCGGGCCGGATTGGTCGGGCCAGACTCCTGGCGAGCGTACTTCAAACCCAATGCCCACCCTCTCGATCCGTCCAGACGAATCCAGCTATGGCGTAAACCATGATTAATTATCGAGATCCGTCATCCAGATGGGCCCACGAGGCGCAACGGCCGGACGGAGCCAATCCCCGCCGACGGCCCGGAAAATACGAACCCGAAATCGCGTCCTGGACCGGCGGAGGATGTCCCCGGCGACTCGCCAATTCGAAGCAAAAAACAAACCCAGATCCGATTGACCGTTCATCCGAATCGCGAAGCCGATGTGCCCGCCCGCCCTGCCGACGCATCCCGGAAAGACGAACCCGATCGATCGAGGGGCCTTCCCGCTCTCTCCCTATCATGATCGTTCCGGGCGCCCGGTTCTTATCCGCCTTTCCGGCCAGCCGCGCGGATTTCTCGCGAGATGGCCTCCGATCGGCCGGTCGAATAGGGGGCCGGGTCGCTTCGTCTACCCACTCGGCCTCGAGGATCGACGGATCATGACGCTTTCAAGACCTCCGGGATAGCGCCCGGCGAGGGGGGACATCCATGCGCGCTTCACGGTCGAGGAGACGAACGGCGGCCCGGTCCGGTGCCTGGTCCGCGCTGGCCTGGTGTGCGATCGGCGGGCCGGCCCTGGCGGGGCCGGGCGAGACGTCGGGTCGGTCCCTGGTGGCCGAGGGGGCCCGGCTCTTCCTGACCGACTGGTCGACCACGAGCCGGGACGGGCTCGGCGGCGACGGGCTCGGGCCGATGTTCAACGAGCGGTCGTGCGTCGCCTGCCATGGGCAGGGAGGGCCGGGAGGCGCCGGCGGGTCGCGATTCGACGTCCTGATCCTGACCGACTCC
>JAJYDH010000672.1 GCA_021777685.1 Planctomycetota bacterium
ATTCTCGCCAGGCTCGAGCCTCGTCCACATATCCGCCGTTCAAGAGCGCATCGAGCGTGAACGTGGCGTCTCGCACCCAGCAATAGCGATAGTCCCAATTGCGGACTCCGCCGATCTTCTCGGGGAGCGAGGTGGTTGCGGCAGCCAGGATTCCTCCTGTCGGCGCGTAGGTCAGGGCCTTCAGAGTGATCAGCGAGCGGACCACGACGTCCCGCCAGGGGCCGTCGAAGTTGCACCGCGACGACCACTCGGACCAGAAACCCTCGGTGTCTCGGAGGGCCTGCTCCGGGTCGATCTCGCGGGGCTCTGGCCGGTGCGAGCGATACCAGGTGAGGACGAACGGGATCCGCTGGCCCTCGGCGACCTCGAAGTCGGCCACCGTCGTCATGTTCTCGCCCTGGACCGGGACCCCGGCGACCAGCCGGATCATGTCCGGGCCGGCGATCGCCGTCAGCCCGTCGTCGGCCCGGCGGACCCAGGGGACGATCGACCCGTAGTCGAACCGGAGGATGAACTCCAGGTGCATCGGCACCCGCCCGCGGACCCCCTCGACGATCCGGACCAGGTCGGGCGCCTCTCCGCGAGGGGGCATGAAGTCGACCAGCCGGACGACCCCCTCGGCGGTCTCGAACTCGGTCTCCAGGACCAGGGTATCGCCCCGGTAGCGGCGCCGGGTCGCCTTGATCTCGCCCGTCGGCGCGATCCGCCAGCGGCCGTTGTCCGGCCCGCCCAGGAGGGCGGCGAAGCACGCGGGCGAGTCGAACCGGGGCAGGCAGAGCCAGTCCACCGACCCGTCCTTGCCCACCAGGGCGGAAGTCAGGCAGTCGCCGATCAGGGCGTAATCTTCGATCTTCGACGGCATGGCTCGGGGCGTCTCCCTGTCTAGTCGCGGAGGGTGATGACCGTCTTGACGTCGCCTTCGCGGCGGTCGAGCGCGTCGTGCCACTTCTCCATCGGCACGCGTCGGGTGATGAGCCGGCCGAGCCAATCTCGGTCGGCCTTCGCCAGCGCCTCGGCTCCGGCCTCGTAGTGGCGGCGGTTGGCGTTGACCGAGCCGAAGACCACGCCGTTGCCCAGGACCATCGACCGGTTGATCGCGCCGGGGTCGATCTCCAGCTTCCTGCCGCCCGAGGAGACGCCGGCCAGGCAGATGATCGTGTCGGGCGTGGTGCCGGCCATCACCTCGAAGATCAAGGGGCCGTACCCCGTGCATTCGATGACCACGTCGGCGGCCTCGCTCAGCTCACCAAGCTTGCCCGAATGATAGGTCGCCCCGAGGTCGCGGACCAGCCCCGGCTTGGGTCCATCGGTCGCCTTGTCGAGGACATGGACATCCAGCCCCCGCCGCACGCCCAGGAGCGCGGCCAGCAGGCCGATCGGCCCGGCGCCGGTGACGAGCACCCGCCGGGGCGACCACTCGGCCCGCCGGCCGATCCGCTCGACGTGCTCCCACGCCTTGGCCACCACGCTGGTCGGCTCCAGGAGCACGCCGAGGAGCCCCAGCCCCTGGTCGACCTTCACCGCGAACTTCGGCTCGATCCGGTAGCGTTCCGAGCAGTATCCGTCTCGCTCCTTGATCCCGCGCTCGGTGTACTTGCCGTTCCGGCACATGTCCCACTCGCCCACGGCACAGTTCGGACACGGGACCGGGTCGGGCCGGCGGACGATCCCGACGACGTGGTCCCCTTTGTTCAATCCCGAGTCGCCCGGGGCCTCGACCACCCGGCCGAGCGACTCGTGGCCCAGGATCAGCCGGTCGCGGCCGGGAGGTGCCCATCCGTAGTCGCCGGAGACGATCTCGCGATCGGTCCCGCAGACGCCGACGGCGAGCACCTCGACCAGGACCGGCCCGTCCTCCGACGGGGGCTCGGGGACGTCGTCGAGCCGGGCGGAGCCGGATCTCTTGGGGATGACGGTCAAAGCTCGCATCGTTCACCCTGGCTGGAGCCGCGCGGATCGTTGCCCATCGGGTTGACACCTGCTAATCTCGGGCCGAGGCGATCTGTCTTCCGACCGTCGCCGCTCGATGCCCTCGGGCCGGGACGCCCCATGCACGTTTCCCCGCCGTTCTCGGACCGGCCGAGCCGCTGCGGCTACCTCCACGACCGCGATTGGAGGCTGGAATACCGGCTCGCGTTCGACCTCTCGGCCGAGGAGTACGCCGGCTGGCTGGTAAGCGGCTGGCGGCACTTCGGCCGGACCCTCTTCCGGCCCCGCTGCCCGGCCTGCGACGCCTGCCGCCCGCTCCGCGTCGACGTCGGGCGATTCCGCCCCGACCGGTCCCAGCGCCGGGCGTGGAGGGCGAACGAGCCCGACCTCCGCCTGGAGATCGCCGACCCCGCCGCCGGCCCCGGGCAACTGGACCTGTATCGCCGCTATCACGCCCACCAGGAGCGGGCCAAGCAATGGCCCTCCCGCGAGGACGAGACCGAGGCCGAATACCGCGAGACGTTCGTCGACAACCCGTTCCCGACCCGCGAGTGGCGCTACTACCTGGGCGAGGCCCTCGTCGGCGTCGGCTACGTCGACCCGCTGCCCGTCGGCCCCTCGGCGATCACCTTCATCCACGACCCGGCCCACCGAGGCCGCTCGCTCGGGACCTACAACGTCCTCGCGCTGATCGACCACGCGCGGGCCCTGGGCCAGCCGCACGTCTATCTCGGCTACTACATCGCCAACTGCCCCTCGATGGCCTACAAGGCCCGGTTCACGCCGAACCAGACCCTCGGCCGCGACGGCCGATGGGGAGACTTCATCGGCTAGGCTTCTCCCGACCGGGCCGGATCTGATAGCAATAGCCGAGACCGGATCGTCGAGGGAACAGTCCGGAGTTCAACCTTCATGTCGGGCCTCGTGACCCGGTGAGCTTGCTTGATGCACCGCAAGGATTACATCGGCAAGCTAGGAGAGTTTATCTGCTGCGCGATCCTGACCGAATTCCGCGACGGTGATCCGCTATTCGACGCGATGCCACTCGGGGATAAGCATGAGTCGACCTAACTGGTCGGCTCC